>NZ_VRYY01000004.1 GCF_015731765.1 Nitratidesulfovibrio oxamicus | reverse complement strand
GCCCGCAATCCCGCCAGCAGGCCCAGAACCAGCCCGGCGGCAAGGCCGAGCAGCAGCGCGGGCGACGTCCACTGCACGGCGCCTTCGACGGCGGCCCAGGCCGGGCGGGCAGTGACAATGGGGGTGAGGATTGTAGCGGCGGCAACGGTGGCAACGGTGGCAACGGGGCCAATGTCGGCCAAGGGCGGCAGGGGCAAACGCAGGCGTGATACGGACGGAAGAACCGGCAGGCGAAACGCGTGGGGCACAAGACGCGGGCGGGGCGGGGTGCGCAGGCGGCGAATGCGTCGGGGGGTATTTGCGGCGTGATGGCGTGCGGCAGGCACAAGGCCAGGCTGCAACATGCGGGAGCGGCGCGGGCAGTCGGCGGGCACGCGCGATGGCGCATGCGGCCATGCCTTCTGCGGCCAGGGCGCCTTGCGGCGGGTGGTCATCTGAGGCCCTTCGGGAAACGGCGTTGGATGAAAGGAAGGATAGAGGATTCCGCTCCGTTTGAAAAGCACCCCAAGTGTCATGTGCCTGATGTCACGGGATATTGTTCCTGACTGTGGCCCGTCTTTCCCCCGCATTGACCCGGCGGGGCCGGGCTGTGGCCAGGGTGAGGAGCGTGGCACATGCACGCAGGGGGTCACCACCCTTGATCTTTCCTGTTGACGGATGGCTCCGCATGGGGCAAGGGCAGAAACTGGGGCCGCGCAGCAGGACATCGGTCCTGTCCCGATGAAACGGCGCGGGCGTGTTCCATTTTTAGTGAGAGGTTTTTCGCATGGCCAAGTCTATCTACGTCGGCAATCTGCCTTGGGCCGCCACCGAGGACGAAGTGCGCAGCCTGTTCAGCACCTACGGCACGGTGCTTTCCGTCAAGCTGGTCACCGACCGTGAAACCGGGCGCGCCCGTGGTTTCGGCTTTGTCGAGATGGATGACGCCGCTGCCGCGGCGGCCATCGAAGCCCTGGACAACACACCGTTCGGCGGTCGCAACCTGCGCGTCAACGAGGCCCAGCCCAAGGCGCCCCGCCCGCCCCGCTACTAGCCCCCAACTGCACTCGGCATGTTGCGCCGCCCCGGGACCGCAGGTTCCGGGGCGGCGTTCTGCATGGCCCGGCATCGGTGCCGGAAGCGTGTTGCGGTGGGGGTGTGTTGCATCCCCCGTCCGCAAGCTGTATATTCAGATAGGAAATCGCGCCGTCATTTCCGGCGGCGCGGCAAACGATTCCTTCCTCAAGACAAGGAGAACGAGATGCGTCAACTCAAGGCCCTCGTGGCGCTGCTGATCGTCGGGCTTGCCCTTTCCGGCTGCGCCCAGACTTACGGCGGCGGCACCTACAAGGGCGGGCAGACCCGCATGTCGCACACCGTGCAGTACGGCACCGTGGAGCAGATCAACGACGCCGTGATCGAAGACAACGCCACCGGTCTCGGCGCGCTTGGCGGCGCGGTGGTGGGCGGCGTGCTTGGCAACATGATCGGCGGCGGCAAGGGCCGCACGCTGACCACCCTTGGCGGCGCGGTGGCCGGTGGCGCTGCGGGCTACGCCGGTGAAAAGGCCATGTCCACCAAGAAGGCCATTGAAATCACCGTCAGGCTGGAAAACGGACAGATGATGTCCGTGGTGCAGGAACCGGACGAAGCCTTCATGGTGGGCGACCGGGTGCGCATCCTGACGGGGAATGACGGCTCGGCCCGCGTCCGTCACTAAAGGGAAACGTTGCTCGCGGAGCGGGAACCTTCCCTCGTGTGGCAGGTCTCCGTTTGCGGGATGGCCGGGTTGAAGATGTCGGCAGATCACCTTCCCCATCATCCACGGCCCGCTGTACACCGGAAGCCAAATGCGTATACTGGACCCGTCCCGGCCTTTCGGGGCGGGTCTTCCCTTTCCATGACGTGTCGCCGGGTGGTGCCCGCCGCGCACGTCGCACGACGCCACCACACCGCGCCGGCGGCGAGCCGGCCTTCACGAACGCGACGGAGGATACCGATGCTTGATCCCAGGGAATGCATCCTGTACAGCGGCGGCGCCGCGGGGACCGAGGCCTGCTTCGGCACCTCGGCAGAGGCGTACGGCCTGGAAGAGGTCAACTACAGCTTCGAGGGACATCAGGTGGAACGCATGCGCGGCGTGCGCGTGCTGACCAGCGAGGAACTGGCCCTGAAGGACGTGAGCCTGACCTACGTTTCGCGCCTGATGAACCGCCAGTATACCCGCGCCCCCCTGTTCCGCAAGGTGCTGCAGTCCATCTGCTGGCAGGTCAGCAGCGGGCACGAGGTGTTCGTTGTGGGCGAGGTCATGGAGGACGGCACCGTCAAGGGCGGCACCGGTTGGGGCGCGGAATTCGCCAAGATCTGCAACAAGCCCCTGTTCGTGTTCGACCAGGTGAAGAACGGCTGGTTCCGCTGGGAACAGGACGCCTGGCTGCCAGAGGCCGCCCCGCGCATTACCCATCGCCACTTCACCGCCACCGGCACCCGTTTCATCGAGGACTCCGGCAGGGCCGCCATAGAGGCCTTGTTCGCCAGGTCCTTCAGCCGGTAGACAACGTCCCAGCGCAGTTACGGGGGCCGTCGGCGACGGCCCCCTTCGTTTTTGGGCCAGCAGCGACCTTGCCCAGTCGGTCCGGCAGCCCAGCCGGTCGTGACCGGCCGTGAGCATCCGTGACCACCTGGGCCATTCTTTCGCCACCTTTGGGCGCGGGGCTCGCCCCCTGCGCCGCCACGGAGAAGCCATGCCGCCGCAACCGCAGCAACGCACCACGCGCGCGGGCCTTTGGGGGGCCCTTGGCGCGTTCGGACTGTGGGGCCTTCTGCCCCTGTACTGGAAGCTCGTCCAGCAGGTTCCCCCGTCCGAAATCCTGTGCCACCGCATCGTCTGGTCGGTAGTGTTCCTGCTGCCCCTCGTGCTGCTGGGCGGACGCCTGGCAGAAGTGCGCGCCGCCGTGGCCTCGCGCCGCAACCTGGCCACCATCGCGGGCAGCAGCCTGCTCATCGGCGGCAACTGGTTCCTGTACATCTGGGCGGTGAACTCGAACATGGTGCTGGAAACCAGCCTGGGCTACTACATGACTCCGCTGGTCAATGCCCTGCTGGGCGCGCTGGTGCTGGGCGAAAGGCCCAGCCGCGTGCAGCTTGCGGCCATCGCCATTGCCGCCGCCGGGGTGCTTTCCATGCTGGTGTCGTATGGCAGGCTGCCGTGGGTGGCGCTGGTGTTGGCGGTGTCGTTCTCGTTCTACGGCCTGTTGCGCAAGTTGGTGAAAGTGGAATCCATTCCCGGCCTGTTCATCGAAACCATGCTGCTTGCGCCCGTGGCCGTCGGCTACCTTGGCTGGCTGGCGTGGCAGGGGGGCGGCGCGCTGGGGCATCTGGGGCTGGGCACCGACCTCCTGCTGGTGGGCGCGGGCATCGCCACATCCACGCCGTTGCTGTGTTTTGCCTTTGCTGCGCGTAGGCTGCGCCTGACCACGCTGGGGGTCATGCAGTACATTGCGCCGAGCATCGCCTTTCTGCTGGGGGCCTTCGTGTTTCGCGAGCCGGTGACCTCCGCCCACATGCTGACCTTCGGCTGCATCTGGACGGCGCTGGCCCTGTACACGGCGGACGGGATCCGTGCCGCAAGAAGCGCATACCGCCACGCCATTCGGTGACAGCCGCATGGTTTTGGAGTAGCCTGGCAAGAATTGGTCGTGCGGCCGTGACCAGTGTGTGGCGTGCGCGCAATCTTCGGGTAACATGGGGACGCCATCGTGGTGTTTCCGCTGCGGAGTTGCGTCGTGCACGGGGTGCGGCGCGCGCGGGCGGGAAACCCATCATACCCGGAGGCTGCACATGACGAAGAAGATGTTGTTGCTGCTGTCGATGATCACGGTGCTGCTGCCCTGCCTGGGCCATGCCGCGCCCAAGGAATTCCGCCTGCTGACCTGGAAGGGGTACGCCCCCGCGGAACTGGTGGAAAAGTTCGAGAAGGAAACCGGCTACAAGGTGCAGGTGACCTATTCGAACAACGAGGAAATGATCGCCAAGCTGCGCGCCACGCGCGGCGGCGGGTTCGACCTTGCCCAGCCCAGCCAGGACCGCATTTCTTCCGTGCAGGAAAGCTTCGGCCTGTACCAGCCCATCGACTTCGGCCGCATCGAGGCAGCTCGGTTCATTCCCTCCATGCTCGACGCGGTGAAAAAGAACACCCTGGTCAAGGGCAAGTCGTACGCAGTGCCGTTCTGCTGGGGCACCGACGGCCTGATCGTGAACCGCAAGTTCGCGCCCGAGGCCAAGGGCTTTGCCGATCTGCTCGACGCCAGGTACGCGGGCCGCGCCAGCTACCGCCTGAAGCGTCCCACCCTCATCGCGCAGGCCTTCGGCATGGGCGTCAACCCCTTTGCCCTGTACGCGGATGAAGCCGCCTACCAGAAGATGCTGGACCAGGTGGAAGGCAAGCTCATTGCCGCCAAGGGTGTGGTGAAGAACTACTGGACCAACGGCGACGCGCTGCTGGAATCCATGCGCTCGGGTGAAGTGCACATCGCCCAGGCCTGGGACAACGGCGGCTTCAAGCTGCACGCCGAAAATCCCGACATCGACTTCGTGGCGCCCACCACCGGCGCGCTGGGCTGGATCGACACCTTCGCCATCCCCGCCAAGGCCGACAACGCGGACGCCGCGTACAAGTGGATCAATTTCATGATGCGGCCCGAAAACGCGGCCGTGTTCACCAATGCCGAAGACACCCCCACCGCCGCCGTGGGCGTGGGCGAACGCCTGAAGCCCGCGTTCCGCGCCGACTTCGAACGCTGCTACCCGCAGCAGGTCATCGACAACATCAAGTGGTACCCGCCCGTGCCCGCCAAGCTCGAAGCCATGGAAGGCAAGGTGCTGGACCGGGTGAAGGCCGCCCAGTAGCATGACGCGGGGCGCCGCGCCTGCCCGTGAGGGGGGGGCGGCGCCCCGATTCCGTGTTTATCCGGAACAGGACGCGCCGGGCTTGCAGGGCCCGGCAGTTTCGCCCGCCACGTTCAGTGTCGTGGGGCGGAACCGCGATGGATACCGGATGGCCCGGCAGCAGGTGGCCATCCAGATGCGCCGTGCATGTCGGCCCAGTCCCTCTTGCGAAACTGCGACACCCCGCGGACCCGGTGCGGTCCGCAACGGTGCCGGCACCGGCACCGATGGGGCGTGCAGCGCCAGAGGCGGGCGGACCGGCGCGGCGGGAGTGCATGACCCTATGCCCACGGATATTTCTCCAGTTGCTTCTTCAGTCGCATTCCCGAATGCATCCCCAGTTGCATCCCCAAGAGCTTCGGCGGACCTTTCCGTCACCCGCCTCGTCAAACGCTTCGAAAAATTCACGGCGGTCAACGACGTGTCGTTCGAGGTGGAGCAGGGCAGGTTCTTTTCCATCCTCGGCCCGTCGGGCTGCGGCAAGACCACCCTGCTGCGGATGATCGCGGGCTTCGAATCGCCCGATTCCGGCGTCATCGCCATCCGCGGTCGCGACATGGCGGGCATTGCCCCCAACCGCCGCCCTGTGAATCTGATATTTCAGCATCTTGCGCTGTTTCCCATGATGTCCGTGGCCGAGAACGTTGCCTTCGGCCTGAAGCGCCGGGGCATGGGCGGGCGCGAGATAGGCCGCAGGGTGCAGGACGTGCTGGAGCGCGTGGGCCTGCCCGGTTACGGCAGCAAGATGCCCGCCCAGCTTTCCGGCGGGCAGAAGCAGCGCGTGGCCATTGCCCGCTGCCTGGTGCTGGAGCCCGCCGTGCTGCTGCTGGACGAACCGCTGGGCGCGCTGGACCTGAAGCTGCGCGAGCAGATGAAGGTGGAACTGAAGACCCTGCAGGCCGAGGTGGGCACCACCTTCGTGTACATCACCCACGACCAGTCCGAGGCGCTGGTCATGTCCGACCACGTGGCGGTCATGAACGCGGGGCGCTTCGAGCAGGTGGACACCCCGCGCAACCTGTACCGCCGCCCGGCATCGGCCTTCGTGGCCGGGTTCGTGGGCGAGACCAATGTGTGGACGGGCACGCTGGAAGAGGCCACCGACGGTGCGGGGCTGGTGCGCACCGACGAGGGCGCGGTGTTTCGCGCCCGCGTGGCCGCCGGGCTTGCGAAAGGGGCGCGGGTGGACATGTTCATCCGGCCAGAGGCCGTGCTGATCGACCCCGACGGCGCATCGTGCGCAATTGATGGTGCGACCGGTGGTGCGACCGGCGGTGCGACCAGTGGTGCGGTTGATGGTGCGGCTGACGGCGGCGACGCCCCCCTGCCGGTGCGCGGGCCCTGCGCCAATCGCGTGCAGGTGCAGGTGCAGGCCATCCTGTTCGACGGCGCGGCCAGCCGCCTGCTGACCCATCCGGAAGAATCGCGCCGCGAGGTCATGGTGGCCCTGCCCCAGAACCGCCTGTACGACCACATCAAGCCCGGAGACCGCATCACCGTGGGCTGGGACGACCGCGCGGGCATCTGCTTCGCGGCGGGGAGCGGACGATGAGCGCCGCCCCGCATGCCGCGTCCGGCCCTTCCGCACCGCTGAAATCCGGGCCGGGAATGCGCCTGACCCTGGCGCTGTTCCTGACCCCGGTGGTGCTGTGGCTGGGGCTGCTCATAGTGCTGCCCCACCTCGACCTGCTGATCATGTCCTTCCGCATGGACCCGGCCTTCGGCGACGAGGGCTGGAGCCTCGAGAACTACCACCAGTTCTTCGCGGAACCCATCTACTGGCTTACCTTCGTGCGTACCGCCGGGTATTCGGTGCTGGTCACCCTGCTGACCTTCCTGGTGTCCCTGCCCGTGGCCTTCTACGTGACCAAGGTGGTGGCCCGGAACACCTCGCGCTTTCTGCTGACCATGCTGCTGCTGCCGTTCTGGGTCAGTGAGCTGGTGCGGGTATACGGCTGGATGATCCTGCTGCGCGAAAGCGGCGTGCTGAACCACTGGCTGATGGCGCTGGGCATTACCGGCGCACCCGTGGAGATGCTGTACAACGACGCCACCATGATCATGGGGCTGGTGTACACCTCCATGCTGTTCATGGTGGTGCCGCTGGTGTCGGTGCTGGAAAGCCTGGACGACAGCCTCATCGAGGCCGCCTGCGACCTTGGGGCCGGGCCGTGGACCATCATGCGCACCATCGTGGTGCCGCACTGCATGCCGGGCATCGTGTCCGGGGGCATCGTGGTGTTCATGCTCACCCTCGGCAACTACCTGACGCCCAACCTGATGGGCGGCAAGAATTCGCTGTGGTTCACCGAGCAGATCTACAACCAGTTCATCGCCAGCTTCAACTGGAACCAGGGCGCGGCCTTCGGCTTTCTGCTGCTGGCGCTGTCGTCGTGCATCATCTGGCTGGGGCTGCGGCTGACCGGCCAGAAACTGAGCAGGGTAGTGCAATGATCCGCTCGCTGCCGCGCTCGCGCGGCTACACCATGGGCTACGGCCTGTACGTCACGCTGTACTTCGTCTTTCTGTTCGCGCCGCTGGCGGTCACCTGCGTGCTGGCCTTCAACGATTCGCAATTTCCCTCGCTGCCGTGGAAGGGCTTCACGCTGGACTGGTTTCTGGCCGACCTGCCAGCGCGCACCGGCATCTTTCACGACCGGGGCAACCTGTCGTCCATCTTCACCAGCGCCCAGACCGCCATTCTTGTCTCCGTGCTGGCCACGCTGGTGGGCACCTGCGCGGCCTTCCTGTTCGAGCAGGAGGAGTTTCCGCTCAAGGGCGCACTGTACTTCCTGATGCTGGCCCCGCTGGTGGTGCCCGGCGTCATCCTGGGCATTTCCATCCTGATTGCCGCCACCACCGCGGGCACCTTCACGGAAGACGTGCTGGGCATCGACGTGGGCATCCTGCGGCCCGGCTTCTGGCTGGTGGTGCTGGGGCAGTTCTCGTTCATCACCACCTTCGTCACCCTGGTGGTGTCCGCACGGCTGAAAAAGTTCGACCGCACCCTGGAAGAGGCCGCGCTGAACCTTGGCGCCACCCGGCTGGAGGTGATCCGCTACATCACCCTGCCGTTCCTGCGCACGGCCATCATCGGCGCAGGGGCCGTGGCCTTCCTGATGTCGTTCGAGAACTTCAACACCACGCTGTTTCTCGTGGGTTCGGAACCCACCCTGCCCATCAACCTGTATTTGCAGGTGCGCGACGGCTCCACCCCGGTCATCAACGCCATCTCGTTCCTGCTCATCGTGGGCACCTCGCTGGTGGCGTGCGTGAATCTGTATGCTGGGCGGAAGACCGAAGCCAGTTAGCGCGCCTTGTCCTTTTGTCTTCAGACTTCGTCAGGCGTCGCTTTTTGCTCCGGTCACGGACGGAAGAGTCCGCTCCCTTCGCAAAAAGCTCGCCTTCCTTGCCTGAAGGCAAAAATCCTGCGGCGCGCGGGCGGAGTGGGTATGCTCGGCTGCATCGTTGTCTGTCGATGAAAACGTCTTGCTTCATTGATTCAGGAGGTCAGCATGTCAGGCGCAACCACGCCCCGTGAAGGATACTACGCCCTGCGCGAAGGGCGGGTGCTGTGCATCGCCCATCGCGGTGCGCGCTCCGTGGCGCCCGAAAACACCATCCTCGCCGCCCAGCGCGGGCTGGAAGAAGGGGCGGACCTGTGGGAACTGGACGTGCAGTTCACCGCCGACGGGCATCTGGTGGTGGTGCACGACGACACCCTTGACCGCACCACCGACGTGGCCTCCCGCCCGGAATACGCGGGCCGCGCCCCGTGGCGGGTGTGCGACTTCACCCTCGACGAACTGCGCGGGCTGGACGCGGGCAGCTGGTACCAGGCCGCCGACCCGCACGGCCAGATTGCTTCGGGCGGCGTGACCGCCGATGACCTGGCCCTGTTCCCCGGCCTGCGCATCCCCACGCTGGACGAGGCCCTGGCCTTCACGGCGGACCACGGCTGGCGCGTCAACGTGGAAATCAAGGACATGACCGTCAATGCCGACGGCAGCCCCGGCAGTCCCACGTATCCCGGCGACGAGGCGGTGGTCCGCGCCGTGCTGGAACGCCTCCGCGCGCACGGCCTGATGGAGCGTACGTTGTTGTCCTCCTTCCGGCACGACTGCCTGCGCCACGCGGCCCGCATGGAACCCGCGCTGGCCCTGGCCGCGCTGGTGGAGGACGTGCGTCCCGACGACCCGGTGGCCCTGTGCCGCGAACTTGGCGTGGTGGCCTATCACCCCGGCGACGACATCGTCACCGAAGCGGACGTGGCGGGGCTGCGGGCAATGGGCGTGGCCGTCAACGTCTGGACCGTGAACGAAGAGGCGGACATGCGCCGCTTCATCGACTGGGGCGTGGCCGGGCTGATTACCGACGTTCCGCTGCTGTGCTGGGGGCTGCTGCGCGAGAGGGGCTTGAGCGCGTAAGGGGTGTTCGGGCGCTGTCCCTGTCCCTCCCCCGACCGGGGCGAGCATGGTGGGGCAAGCGGGATAGGGGCGGCCACGGACCGCGTCCCCCTCGTGCATTTCCGCACGGGAACAGTCTGCATATTCGGATGGTTGACCCGGCGCGCCACAAGGCGTAGGCCGTGCGCTCGGGCATCCGCGCCTGCCGTTGCGGTGGTGCGCGGTGCCCCACGCGACTTTCTCGCGATCCCCCGCGACCCTACGCGATTTCCACGCAACGGCACACAACTGTCGCGCAACCAGTGCGCCGGTCTTTCCGGCCAGCTTCCGCCCTGCGGAGGAACTTCATGCCCGCCCTCGGGACCGGCGAACTCGCCGCCCTGTCCACCGCCGCCCTCTGGGCGGTGTCGTGCCAGATTCACGCCATTCTTTCCCGGCGCCTTGGCGCCCACACCCTGATCCTGCTGCGCCTGCCCATCTGCATCGTGATGTTCGGCGCGTGGTGGGGCGCATCCGTGCTGTTTTTCGGCGGCGGAGTGATGGTGCCCGGCGCGGCTCCGACGGGCGGCCCCAGCCCGCTGGCCCTGACTGCGCTGGCCCTGTCCGGGGTGTTCGGCGTGGCACTGTGCGACCTGCTGTTCTATTCCGGCGTGGTGCTGGTGGGGGCGCGGGTGGCCCTGCTGGTGCAATCGCTGTCCACGGTGATCACTGCCGTGCTTGGCTACCTGTTTCTGGGCGAGACCATCGGGGCGCTGGGCATCGCGGGCATTCTCGTCGCCACGGGCGGGGTTGCCTGGGTGGTGGGCGACAGCGGCACGGTGCCCGAAGGGGCGGCGCCCCTGTCACGCGCGGTGCGGCTGCGCGGGGTGGGGCTGG
>NZ_VRYY01000003.1 GCF_015731765.1 Nitratidesulfovibrio oxamicus | reverse complement strand
GAGGCCCGCGTGGCCGCGCTGGCGGCGCGCCGGGCTGCGCCGGAACAGGTGGAGGCCCTGCGCGCCAACCTGACGGCCTTTCGAGAGGCGGCGGCCAGGGACGACGTGGTCCGGCTGGCCGAACTGAACACCGAATTCCACCTGCTGCTGCGGGCTGCGGGCGGCTCCATGCTGCTGGCCCGCCTGCTGGACGAGATCGAAGGGGTGGTGGAACGCATCATCCGCGCGCTGGTGCCCCTGCGCGAGGCCGGGGAATGGTCGGACGAGGACCACGCCCGCATCGTGAACGCCGTGGTGGCGGGCGATGCCGAGGGCGCCGCCGAGGCCATGCGTATCCACGTGCTGCACGGCGGCGATGCGGTGCTGGACACCCTGCGTCAGCCTGATGGCGAGCCCGATGGCGCAAAGGATGGTGGGGCCGCAGGTGAATCCGATGCCGCTGGCACCCCCGCTGCCGCGCTGGCTGGCCGTCCGTCCGGCAAGGCCGCGCCGAAGAAACCATGAACCTTTCGCACCGCTCCGGTGCCGTGGCGTTTCGCGGCACCGGCACGGCGCGCAACCACGCCCCATGCGCCGCCCCATGCGCCGTGTGGGAGAGGAGATACGCATGAACTTCGCATCCATGGTACGCGCGGCATGCCGATTGGGCGTGGCCGCATTGGCAGTTCCGGCGCTGCTGCTGGGCGCGGGCCTGCCCGCCCCCACCGCGCAGGCCGCCGATCCGGTGAAGATCGGCGCGTTCTTCGCCCTCTCCGGTCCCACCGCGCCCGTGGGCACCCCCACCAAGCTGGTGGCCCAGATGTTCGTCGACAAGGTGAACAAGGAAGGCGGCATCAACGGCAGGCCCATCGAACTGGTGCTGGGCGACACCGAGGGCGACCCCACCAAGGCGGTGCTGACCTTCAAGCGTTTTGTCAGTGAAGAAAAGGTGGTTGCCGTCATCGGCCCCACCCGCACCGACGAAGGCATGGCCGTGAAGCGCCAGATCGAATCCTCCGGCATTCCCACGGTGATGACCGTGGGCGGCGACCCGGTGATCATGGAAGGCAAGCTGGGCAACATGGATTTCGGCACGGCCCGGTCGGTCTTCAAGTCGCCCCAGCGGTCATCCACTGCGGTGCGCAAGGTTCTGGGGTATCTGAAGAAGCACGACCTGACCAAAGTGGCCCTGCTGCTTTCGGGCGACAACTTCGGGCAGGACGGCGAACGCTGGCTGCGCTCGCTGGCCCCGGAGTACGGCATCGAGATCGTGGGCTCCGAGCAGTTCAAGCCCACCGACGTGGACATGAAGACCCAGCTTACCGCGCTGGCGGGCAAGGGTCCGCAGGCGGTGATCTGCTGGACCATCGGCCCCGCCGGGGCGCTCGTGTCCAAGAACCACCACGCCCTTGGCCTGACCATGCCCCTGCTGCAATGCCACGGCCTGCCCGACCCGGCCTACATCAAGCTGGCGGGCGAGGCGTCCGAGGGCGACCTGATGCCCGCAACCAAGCTGATGACCTGGGAAGCCCTGCCCGACAGCGACCCGCAGAAGAAGGTCATCGCCGAGTTCGTGCGCCTGTACCGCGACGAGTACAGGTACGACGCGCAGTACCCCATCAACACCCATTCCGGCTACGCATGGGACGCCCTGCTGCTGCTGGTGGAGGCCATGCGCAAGGTGGGCACGGAACCGGCCAGGGTGCGCGACGCGCTGGAGGCCACCAAGGGCCTGGTGGGCGTGAGCGGCGTGTTCACCCTTGGCCCGCAGGACCACAACGGCCTTGGCGAGGATTCCATGGTCATGCTGCAGGTCAAGGGCGGCAAGTTCGTGACGGTGGAATAGGGGCAGTCGCTGTTGCGGCGTGCACCAGAGTGCGACACCACGGCGCGCGGGAGTGCCGGGCCTTCCCGCGCGCTTTTTTGCCTGGGCGCCCTTTCATGGTCGTGCCGTCCGGCGGTATCCTTGAAAACCGGCCCGTTGCCCGGCAATTGCCGGCCCGTTGCAGGAGCAAACGCCCGACTGGAGCCGTTCTAACGGGTTGCGCATCCCGTTTGGAGAGGTCATAGGATGTCCAGACCACAGGGAGGGCGGCACATGGCGCGTGGCATCAGGAGGCGGGGGGGGCAGGCATCCGGCCCGTCGGCAACGGCGGATGCCGGGGCGGACCGGCGCGGCAAGGGGCGGAGCACCCGACCCGGGCAGCATGCTTCGCACGGTGTCCCGTCCGATTCCCCAGATTTGCCTGATGCTTCCGGCGCCCCCAAGGCGTTCACCGCCTCCGATTCCTCCATTCCCCCTGAATTTTCCGTACCTCCCGACGCTTCGAGCGTGCCGCTTTTCGTGGCGTCCTCCGGCGTGTCCGGCATCGGGCCGTCCGGCGCGGGGACCGGGGTTCATGCCTGCGACCCTCCGGCGTCGCTGTCCTTCGGCGTATCGCTGTACGAGCAGCTGTTCCGGTACCATTCGGCGGTGATGCTGCTGGTGGACGCGGAAACGGGTTGCATCATCGAGGGCAATCCGGCGGCCTCCGTCTTCTACGGCTACCCGGATGGGGCGTTGTGCGGCGTGTCCATCAACGACATCGCCAACCTGGGACCCGAGGAACAGGCGCGGCGGCTGGCCGAACTGCGCGAGGGACGGCTGACGTATTTCACCTCGCGCCATCGCCTGGCCTCTGGCGAGGTGCGCGACGTCGAAGTGCATTCCGTGCCGGTGCGGCTGTTCGAACGCACCCTGCTGTACACCATCATCCACGACATCACCGACCGCGTCCGCGCCGAGGAAGCCCTGCGCCGCAGTGAACAGCACCTGGAAATGGTCATGGACGGGGCGGGCATCGGCAGTTTCAGCTGGCATGTGCTCACCGACGAGGTGGGCTGCGACACCCGCTGGGGCGGTGTGCTGGGGCTTGGCCGGGTGGAATGCGCGCCCATGATGGAATCGTGGCGCAGCCTGGTGCATCCGGACGACCTGCCGGGGCTGGAAAGGGCGCGGCGGCGGCATCTGTCCGGGGTGACCCTTCGTTACGAGGCGGAATACCGCGCACAGGGAGCGGACGGAGCGTGGCGCTGGATTCAGGAAACCGGTCGGGTGGTGGAACGCGGCGGCGACGGCCTGCCCCTGCGGGTGGCGGGCATCGTGCGCGACGTGTCCATCCGGCGGCGGGCGGAAGAGGACCGGCGGCGGCTGTTCAACCTGTCGCCGGACCTGATGTGCGTGGGCGGCATGGACGGGTACTTCCGCGAACTGAACCCCGCCTGGCAGGAGGTGCTGGGCTGGTCCAAGGAGGAATTGCTGGACCGTCCGTGGGCGGCGCTGGTGCACCCCGACGACCGCGCCGCCACCATGCAGGGCCTGGACACGTTGCGCGAGCGCGGCGTGATCACCAACGTGGAGAACCGCTACCTGTGCCGCGACGGCACGTGGCGCTGGATATCCTGGAATTCCGCCTTCGTGCCCGAACAGGGGCTGATCTACGGCGTGGGGCGTGACGTCACGGCGCTGCGGCGCATGGTGGAAGAGTTGCGCACAAGCGAGGCGCGCCTGCGGGCCATGGCGGCCACGGTGCCGGGGGTGGTGCTGCAATGGCGCGAGGTGCCCGGCGACCGGCGGTTCACCTACGTCAGCCCGCGCAGCCAAGAGATACTGGGCCTGCCCCCCGAGCGGCTGTTGCAGGACTGGCGTGCCCTGCCGGTGCATCCGGCGGACCGTTCGGTATGGGAGCTTTCGCTGCGCGACGCGGCGGAACGCCGCGGGGACTGGATGTTCGAAGGGCGGCTGGTACTGCCCGGCGGCGAGATGCGCTGGTGGCGGGGTGAGGCCAGGTCCGTGGATGCCGGGCAATCCGGCGCGGCGGCCTTGTGCGGGGAACCCGGCATCGTCTACTGCGGCATCATTACCGATACCACGGAGCACCGCGAGGCGCAGGAAAGACTGCGCCAACTGGCCACCACCGACGGACTGACCGGGCTGGCCAACCGCAGGCGGTTTCTGGAGGCGCTGGAGCACGAGGTGCAGCGCCACCGTCGTTACGGCACCCCCCTGGCCCTGATCTCCATCGATGTGGACCGCTTCAAGCGGGTCAACGACACCTGGGGCCATGCCGTGGGCGACGAAGTGCTGCGTTCGCTGGCCGCCATCTGCCGGACAGAGGTGCGCGACGTGGACACCGTGGGGCGCATGGGCGGCGAGGAGTTCGCCGTGCTGTTGCCGGATACCGCCCCGGAAGAAGCCATGGCCGTGGCGGAGCGGTTGCGGGCGGCCGTGGATGCCGCGCCGCTGCGGACCACCGCCGGACCGCTTGCCGTCACCCTGAGCCTGGGCGTGTCCGCAAGTCCCCCGTGCGACGGGGCCGATACGCTGCTGCGCGAGGCGGACAGGGCGCTCTACCGGGCCAAGGCGGGCGGTCGCAACCGGGTGGAGCGGGCGTTTGCCCTTGCCGGGGCCTGCGGAACGGGCGACGACGCCGACACCCTGCTCACCATTCCTTGAAGATGAAGAACGTGGCTGCCACGATCAGGCAGAACCCCACGAGATAGTTCCATTTCAGCGGCTCGCCAAGGTAGAGCACCGAGAAGACCAGAAACACGGAGAGCGAAATGATCTCCTGGATGGTCTTCAGTTCCGTTGCGTTGAAATGACCGTAACCCGCGCGGTTGGCGGGCACCTGAAGGCAGTATTCGAAGAAGGCTATGCCCCAACTCGCCATGATGGCCACCATGAGCGGGCTGGCCTTGAACTTCAGGTGGCCGTACCAGGCGAAGGTCATGAACACGTTGGAAAGCAGCAGCAGGCCGACGGTGACCACGGGTACGGGCAGGGCGAAGGGAGCGGACATTGGAAGGCTCCGGTTTGTGGTGCGCCGCGGGAAGAGGGCGGCTGGTCGCGACGGGTGGGGACACTGCGCGATGGGGCAAACGGGCGTAACGGGAGCATGCGGGGGAGTGCGCCCGCGTGGCCGCAGCCTTTTCGCATGGTGTGCGGCGGGTGGCAAGATGCCCGGCACGGGCCGCCGCGGCAGTGGGCGGGCGGGCTGCCGCCTGTCTGCGGTGGGCGGATGCGGTGACATTGCAACGATGCGGGGCCGCCGACCGGTGAAGGTCGGCGGCCCTGTCCGTCGTCAACATGCGCCGCCGCGTGCCGCCGCGTGCTGCCGCATGTCGTCATGCATGAGGAGTGGGCGGCGCGTTCCGGCTGCGATGGATGGTGCCAGCGTGATGGGGAACTGGGGGCGGCGCGTCGTCCCTCAGGCCTCTTCGTCGGTGATGGTGCCTGTCTCGCGCAGCAACAGGTCCAGCACCAGTTCCTCCAGCGAGCGGCTTTCGTTGGCCTTGGCGCGTGTCTCGGCGGCGGTGTCCATGATGTCGGCCTGCGAGGCCAGCGAAGATGCCTGGCTGTCCAGTATGGTGGAGCGCGAGGCATAGTTGGAGGCCACGGTGTTCACGGTGGTGATGTGGCCGGAGAGGGTGGTGACCATGGCGGCGGCCTTGGCCACCGTGTTGATCTGGGTGCTGGTGAAGGCGTTCTTGAACGACGAGAAGTCGTACAGGGCCAGGCTGAAACTGCTGGTGCCGGACTGTATCTCGATGGTGCCCGAGCCGCCGGATACGGTGACCCGGTCGTCGGCTGCCCAGGCCGTGCCGTCCTGCAGGGCGATGCCGTTGTACGAGGCGGAGGCGATGGTCTGGGTTATCTGCGAGGCCAGCGAATTGTACTCCGCCTGCACAGAGGCGTAGGTCATGGTGCCGGTGGCCACGCCGTTGGCCAGTTCCTTCATGCGGGTGAAGGCGGTCTGGAGAGTGGTGGTGGCCGTGTTGGCCAGGTCCACGATGGATTTGGCCTCGGACACGTTGTTCGAGGCCTGGCGCAGCATGCCCGCATCGGCACGCAGCCTGCCGGTGAGGGCGGCGGCGGTGGGGTCCGTGACCCTGCGCGACTGGCTTTCGGTCAGCAGCATGTCGCGCAGCGACTTGCCGACGGACCCGCCCATGAACAGCGAATTGGTCAGCATGTCCTGCTGCAGCAGTTGCAGCGAATATTCCACCAGCATGGTGTTCAGCGACTTGTCGGTCACGTCCGCTCCCCGGCGGGTGAATGCACCACGCCGCATGCGTTGTATCGGCCATTTTTCCGCAAACTTTAGGCAAGCCGTTTCGCTGGTCGTCGTTTCGTGCGCTGGCGCACTTTCGGGTGGGCAGGCGGGGCGGGCTGGGGGGCAACCTGTGTGGGCCGCTTTTTTTTCGCCCAGGGGCGGCAAGGGCTGCGGGGCACATCGGGGTCTTTTGAAGCGGCTGCCGGCAAGCTTGCCGGTTGAACCCGGCACCCCGTTTTGCTACATGCTGGGGGTATTGGCGGTGCGCGCCGCAAGGCCACGCCGCCCCCACGAATAACAACCACGAAGATTTCCAAGGATCTCCGGCAAAGGGAATCCGGTGCGACACCGGAGCGGTCCCGCCGCTGTGATCCCCGCGCGCACGGCGCGCAACGTCCGCCCCGGCACGGGTATGAAGCTCGCTCTTCGTCCCGCCGCCGAGCGCCACTGGCACCGGGTTCCGCCCGCGCCGGGAAGGCGGGCCGGACGGGGGAAAGCCAGAAGACCTGGCCGGAGCGCTTCTTGCCGCCACGGGCACGCGGATGCCCGCAACGGACTCAAGAAGATTCACGGAACACGCCGCGCGCCGGGGGACGTTACCGACGTACCCCCGCGACGCGCCCTACCACGGGCGGCCCGCCGCCGTGCGCCTTTGGCGCGCGGATTTCCGTCGGCCAGCCGTCCGGGAGCCATTGCCCATGCCCCAACATATTCGCAAGCGCGACGGTCGCGTGGAGACCTGGTCCGTGGACCGGGTGGGCCATGCCATCAACAAGGCCCTGAAGGCCAGCGGCATCAAGGATCCCCTGCTGGGCAAACGCCTGGCGCAGCGGGTGGAGGCCAAACTCGACGGCGTGGACATGCCCGAGCAGGAGCAGGTGCAGGATCTTGTCCAGCGCGTGCTGATGGAAGCCCGCCTGTACGCCGTGGCCGAGCGGTACATCATCTACCGCGAAAAGCGCCGCGAAATGCGCAGCCAGAACGAGGCCTACCTTGACGTGGCCCGGATGATCGAAAGCTACCTCGACCGGTCGGACTGGCGCGTCAACGAAAACTCCAACATGGGGCATTCGTTCCAGGGGCTGATCCTGCACATGGCGGGCTCTGTGCAGGCGCGCTACGTGCTGGAAAAGTACCCCGAGGAAATCCGCCTGGCCCACACCCACGGCTATTTCCACATCCATGACCTGTCCTTCGGCCTGGCGGGGTACTGCGCGGGCTGGAGCCTGCGCGACCTGTTGCTGGAAGGCTTCAACCTGAAGGGCCGCTGCTGCGCGTCCCCGGCGCGCCACTTCGACGCGGCCTGCGGGCAGATCGTCAACTTTCTGGGTACGCTGCAAAACGAATGGGCGGGCGCGCAGGCGTTCAACAACATCGACACCTATCTTGCCCCGTTCATCCGCCATGACAAGCTGACCTACGACGAGGTCAAGCAGGGCGTGCAGAAGCTGGTGTACAACCTGAACACCACCTCGCGCTGGGGCGGGCAGAGCCCGTTCACCAACTTTACCCTGGACATGGCCCCGCCCCGGCACATCGCCAATGAACCGGTGATCATCGGCGGGCAGTTCCAGGATTCCACCTACGGCGATTACGCCGCAGAGATGGACATGTTCAACCGGGCGTTCATAGAGGTGATGCTGGAAGGCGACGCCGACGGGCGCATCTTCTCCTTCCCCATCCCCACCTACAACGTCACCCCCGACTTTCCGTGGGACACCGACACCGGCAAGATGCTGCTGCGCATGACGGCCAAGTACGGCGCGCCCTACTTCCAGAACTTTATCAACTCGGACCTCAACCCCGAGGACGTGCGCTCCATGTGCTGCCGCCTGCAGATGGACCTGCGCGAGATCCGCAAGCGCACCGGCGGCCTGTTCGGCTCGGGCGACCTTACCGGCTCCATCGGCGTGGTCACCCTGAACCTGCCCAAGTTCGCGTACCTGGCCCAGGGCGAGGAAGATTTCCTCGACATGATCACCGAGTACGCGGAAATGGCCCGCGACGCCCTGGAATACAAGCGCAAGCTGTGCACCCAGATGCTGGAGGCGGGCATGTTCCCGTTCTCTCGCCGCTACCTCAAGAACGGCTACGCGGGGCACTTCTCCACCATCGGGCTCATCGGCGGGCACGAAGCCTGCCTGAACCTCTTGGGCAAGGGCATCGAGACCGAGGCCGGGCTGCGCCTGATGAAGCGCGTGCTGCACCACCTGCGCGAACTCACCGTGCGCTTCCAGGAAGAGACCGGGCACATGTACAACCTTGAAGCCACGCCCGGCGAAGGCACCTGCTACCGCCTTGCGCGCATCGACCGCGCCCTGTACGAAGACATTGCGACCTCCGGCGGGGACACGCCCTACTACACCAACTCCACCCTGC
Source organism: Nitratidesulfovibrio oxamicus (assembly GCF_015731765.1). GTDB lineage: Bacteria > Desulfobacterota > Desulfovibrionia > Desulfovibrionales > Desulfovibrionaceae > Cupidesulfovibrio > Cupidesulfovibrio oxamicus. The sequence continues at coordinate 1,764 of NZ_VRYY01000003.1, read as the reverse complement.
TGCCCGTGGGCTTCACCGAAGACGTGTTCGCCGCGCTGGAACACCAGAACGAGTTGCAGACCCTGTACAACGGGGGCACGGTGTTCCACTCCTTCCTCGGCGAGGCCGCGCCCGACGAGGCATCGGTGAAGAACTACCTGCTGAAGGCCATGCAGAAGACGCGCATCCCGTACATCTCGGTCACGCCCACCTTCTCGGTGTGCCAGACCCACGGCTACCTGCGCGGCGAGCACATGAACTGCCCCGAGTGCGGCGAAGAGGCGGAAGTGTACACCCGCGTGGTGGGTTACTACCGCCCGGTGAGCCGCTGGAACCTCGGCAAGCAGCAGGAATACAAGGAGCGCGTGGAGTACGGCATGGGCTCGTTCTGCGATTGCGGCGCGCCCGCCACCGAAGTGGACCTGAAGCTGCCGGAACCCGCCACGGCGGAATAGCACGAGATGACCGGTGCCGCGCGGCGCCCCCTCTGGGCGGGCGTCGCGCGGTGTCTTGCCCCGAGCATGCCCCGAGCATGCCTTGGTCATGCACGGCCATGCCCTGCCAGGACTGACCCGAACCCGGAACCGCCCCCGGTTCCACCCGTGACCCCGTGATCCTGAACGCCACCCAGCTTGAAGCCATCCGCCAGCGCAACGACGAGGAACTGCGTCGGGGCGCGCACGCCACGCCGGGCTACCCGGCACACACCGTGCGCGACCTGTTGCAGACCGTGGAGGCGCTGAAGAAGGAAAAGAAGAAGTGGCAACGCCTGGCCCAGGAACGCGGTCAGGCCCTGGATACGGTGCGCGAGGTGCTGGACGCGGTGCGTCCCGCCGATGGGCGCAACGGCAACGGGCATGGCGGACCGGGAACCCGTGACCGCGATGCCGAACCCGACGCCCGGCAGCCCCTGGTGGGACCGGACGGCGGTGATGCCCCCCTGCGCGAGTGATCCGCACGGGCTGTTCACGCCTGTTGCCGTCACGCCCCCCGTTGCCGTCACCCCCCTGTTGCCGTCAGGCGCACGTGGATGAAGAACGGACCGCCCGGCATGCCCAGCGCATGCCGGGCGGTTTTGTGTTGGGGAGTCGGCAGGGATGGGGCGTGCCGGCAATGTGCGAATGCCCTTGCGGACAGAGGCGGCAGGGCGCAGGCAACTCAGTCGCGGCCGGGGGGCCGGAAAGGGAGCGTGATACGACGCGGGCGGGAAGGCGGCAGGATGGCTGCACGGCCCGGAAATGCAGACGGTCGCCAAGAGGCGGCCGGGAAGCGTCTGGGCAATGGAAGCGTCTGGGCAGTGGAGGAGCCTGGGCAGTGGAGGAGCCATGGGACGCAGGGCATGGAGCGGCAAGGCCCGCCTGACATGCCCCGCTGGCGGGCTACTTTTCGGGCGCAGGCACGGGGAACTGCTCGCGGTATATGATCCGGCCTTCTGCCTCCAGTTCCACCACCAGGGTCTGCACGTCGGTGGGCGCCACCCCTTCGGGCAGCGGCGCGGACGTCACCATCTTCTTGAAACGGGAAATCTGGAAGCGAATGGTGTCGGGGTCCGCCTTCAGGGGCTGGATGTGCCCGTCGGCAGCCTGCACGGACAGTACGGCCTGGCCGGTCAGTTGTTTCTTGGGGTCGGGGTTGGTCAGGTCGAAATTGATGCGCAGCCGCTTGCCCGATCCGTGGCGCACGGTCACGTTGTCCACGCGCGCCTCGCCGGTGCTGAGGGCCTCGCGCGCTTCACCGGGTGAGTCGGCCACGGCGGCGGCAACGGCCTGGCTGGCCGCGTCGGGC
>NZ_VRYY01000002.1 GCF_015731765.1 Nitratidesulfovibrio oxamicus | reverse complement strand
ACGGGGCCGCCAGTTCCGCCGCCCGGCGCAGGGTGTCGCGGCTGGCGGCCAGCACGGCGTTGTTGAGGCTGCCGGGGTGCAGGTCGAAAAACGGCAGGTGCACGGCGCAGGGCAGCCCGGCATCGGCCAGACGGCGCGCGGTTTCGCGATGCCAGGCCTGGGACAATTCCTGAACGGCAAAGGTGTCGATGCCCAGTTCCGGGGCCAGCCCATCGGCCACGAAACGGTCGAGCCACGCCGGGTCGCGGGCGACCCAGCTGAGGGGAAGATTCACGAAGGTGTGCATGAGGGGCGTGTAGCACAGCCCCCGCCCGGGGCCAACCACGCAATCCGGGGCAGGACGGGGTCAGGCTTGCGCCTCCCCCGAAGGGGGGAACAGTTCGTCATCCCCGCGCAGGTGGGTGCGCCTGCCCCGTTGCAAACAGGCCTCATCCCGTTTTTCGCACACCTCCCCCGCCGCGCACACACCGGCCCCCTCTTTTGGGCCATCCGACGCCCGTATCCGGGCATCCGCCCCCTTTTTGCGCCTGTCCCGACTTTTTTTCCGGCCCCTCACGGAAACCACCCCGCCACCACCCCGCGTACCGCCTTAATCCGGACTGAAAAACACCAGTTTGCAACCACTTGCATACTAAAATTTTACAAGTCATATCAGCCAGTAAGAACACTGCGCGAAAGCCCTGAAGCAACCCCGATTTTCCGTAAAATGTGCTTGACGCACCCTTGATAATCGCATACCCCTCCGGTAGGAATTATTCCATACCCTAGAAGTAGGGTATTCGCGTGCCTTCCGACCGGCGCCAACGGTCGGAAAAACCCCGATGCACGAGCCTGCGCCTACCGTGTAACCACACGGCATCACAGGACACACATCAGGATAGCGCGAACGCCACAGGGAGGAACCACGGTTCGGACCACACGCGGGTGCCCCGGCATGGGGGGCACTGGCGCGGTTCCGTTTCGTGGCAGGGCTCTGTCCGAACGTGCCGCCGCGCAAGCCGCAGGGAACCGGCTGGCGGCACGCCGACTGAGGGTTGTCAGAGGAAGCGTTTCACTCATTTCAAAGGACTGCCACTATGATGAACGCGAAATCACTGCTGCGATGGGCGGGAGCTCTGGTCGCCGTGGCCGCGGTCACGGTTTTCGGACTGGATGCGCGGGGCACGACCAAGCCCCTTCCCGGCTCCACGGGCGAGCAGCGCGCCGACCTGGTGGAGATCGGCGTCATGGCGAAATTCGGCAACCTGGAGTTGCCGAAGGTCACCTTCCCGCACGATCGGCATTCCGAGGCCGTGGCCAAGGTCGCCGCGCCCGGCAAGGAATGCGCCACCTGCCACAAGAACGACGACAAGGGCAAGATGTCGCTCAAGTTCATGCGCCTTGAGGACACCACCGCCGCCGACCTGAAGAATATCTACCACGCCAACTGTATCGGCTGTCACACCGAGCAGGCCAAGGCGGGCAAGAAGACCGGGCCGCAGGACGGCGAATGCCGCTCGTGCCACAACCCGAAGCCCATGGCCTCCTCGTGGAAGCAGATCGGCCTCGACAAGTCGCTGCACTACCGCCACGTGGCCTCCAAGGCCATCGCGCCGGTGAACGACCCGCAGAAGAACTGCGGCGCCTGCCACCACGTGTACGACGAAGCCGCCAAGAAGCTTTCCTGGGGCAAGAACAAGGAAGATTCCTGCCGCGCCTGCCACGGCGACGCGCGCGTGGAAAAGAAGCCTTCGCTGCGTGAAGCCGCGCACACCCAGTGCATCACCTGCCACCGCAGCGTGGCCGCCGCCCCCGCCAAGGCCGACAGCGGTCCCGTTTCCTGCGCGGGCTGCCACGACCCGGCCATGCAGGCCAAGTTCAAGGTGGTGCGCGACGTGCCCCGCCTGGAACGCGGCCAGCCTGATGCCGCCATGGTCCTGCCCGTAGTGGGCCCCGGCGCCAAGGATGCGCCCAAGGGCATGAAGGGCGCCATGAAGCCCGTGGCCTTCAACCACAAGGTGCACGAAGCGGCCAGCAACACCTGCCGCGCCTGCCACCACGTGAAGATCGACAACTGCACCACCTGCCACACGCTGGAAGGCGTGAAGGACGGCAGCTTCGTGCAGATCGAGAAGGCCATGCACCAGCCCGATTCCATGAAGAGTTGCGTGGGCTGCCACAACCAGAAGGTGCAGGCCCCCGCCTGCGCGGGTTGCCACGGCTTCATGAAGACCGGCGCCAAGCCCCAGCCCGAAGCCGCCTGCGCCGTGTGCCACGCCGATCCTGTCGGCATGGACGCCAAGGCCGTGGCCGACGGCGGCCTGCTGAAGGCCACCAAGGAGCAGCGCGCCGACGTGGCCGCCGCCACCCTGGCCGCCCGCCGCACCACCAAGGGCACCCTGCCCGCCGACGACATTCCCGAGTTCGTGACCATCGGCGTGCTGTCCGACAAGTACGAACCCTCGAAGCTGCCGCACCGCAAGATCGTCAACACCCTGATGGCCGCCATCGGCGACGACAAGCTGGCCGGCACGTTCCACACCGACAAGGCCACCGTGTGCGCGGGCTGCCATCACAACAGCCCCCTCAGCAAGACGCCGCCCAAGTGCGCCAGCTGCCATGGCCAGCCCTTCGACGCCGCCAAGGGCGACCGCCCCGGCCTGAAGGCTGCCTACCACCAGCAGTGCATGGGCTGCCACAACCGCATGAAGCTGGAAAAGCCCGCGGATACGGCCTGCGCCGAGTGTCACAAGGAACGCGCGAAATAGGAAACCGGTAAGGAGTTATCCATGAACAGGAGAAGATTCCTGACCCTGCTGGGCACCGCCGGTGTTTCCACGGCCATGAGCGCAGTAGGCGCGAAAAAGGCCGTCGCGGCGGGCAACCAGAGCTTCAAGGGATACAAGGACAGTTACGGGGTGCTGCACGATACCACCCGCTGCATCGGCTGCCGCAAGTGCGAGCAGGGCTGCAACGAGGTGAACAAGCTGCCCGCGCCCAAGGTGAAGTTCGACGACCTGACGGTGCTTGAAAAATCGCGCCGCACCGATTCGAACAACTGGACGGTGGTCAACAAGTACAACGTGGCCGGCCTGGACCATCCGGTGTTCCGCAAGCAGCAGTGCAACCACTGCCTGGAACCCGCCTGCGCCTCGGCCTGCTTCGTCAAGGCCTTCACCAAGAACCCCGACGGCTCCGTCACCTACGACGGCAGCCTGTGCGTGGGCTGCCGCTACTGCATGATCGCGTGCCCGTTCAACGTGCCCGCCTTCCAGTACGAAGAAGCCTTCGACCCGCTGATCCAGAAGTGCACCATGTGCCACCCGCGCATCCAGGAAGGCAAGCTGCCCGGCTGTGTCGAGGCCTGCCCCAAGGAGGCCCTGACCTTCGGCAAGCGCGAAGACCTGCTGCGCATTGCGCGCGACCGCATTCGCAACAACCCCGGCCGCTACCAGGACCACGTCTACGGTGAACTGGAAATGGGCGGCACCGCATGGATGTATGTGTCCGGCGCGCCCTTCGAGGCCGTGGGCCAGCAGGAAATGGGCACCAAGTCCGCGCCGGAATACACGGCGGGGGCCCTTGGCGCCGTCCCCATGGTGGTGGGCATCTGGCCGGTGCTGCTGACCGGCGCCTACGCCATCTCCAAGCGCAAGGAAAAGGTTGCGGCGGAAGAGCGCGAGGAAGCCGTGCAGGCCGCGCTGGCCAAGGCCCGCGACGATGCGGCCAAGGCCATGGATACCGCCCTGGCCAAGGCGGCCAAGGAAAAGGACGCCGCCGTGACCCGCGAGGTCAAGAAGGCCATCGAACAGGCGGAGCAGGCCTTCGAAGAGAAGTTCGCCGCCCTGCGTGCCGAAGGCCAGAGCGCCGAAAGTGGCGACGACGGCGAAGGCAAGGAGGATGCATAACATGCATGATGCCAACACCAAGAACGGCCTGTTCACGCCCGGCAACATCATCACGGGCATCATCCTGGCCGTGGGCGCGGTGATCACCTTCATCCGCTTCACCCAGGGCATCGGGGCCGTCAGCAACCTGTCCGACAACAACCCGTGGGGCATCTGGATCGGGTTCGACCTGCTGTGCGGGGTGGCTTTGGCCGCCGGCGGCTACGTCACCTCGGCCTCGTGCTACCTGTTCGGGATGAAGCGCTACCACTCTGCGGTGCGCCCGGCCATCACCACTGCGTTCCTCGGCTACTTCTTCGTGGTCGTGGCGCTGCACTACGACCTTGGTCATCCGCTGCGCCTGCCCTACCCGCTGGTGCTTTCGCAGGGCACCACCTCGCTGCTGTTCGAAGTGGGCCTGTGCGTGGCCACCTACCTTACCGTGCTGTTCGTGGAATGGTCCCCGGCGGCGCTGGAATGGCTGGGCCTGCGCAAGATCCGCAACGTGGTGGTCAAGCTGACCATCATGCTGACCATCTTCGGCGTGGTGCTGTCCACCCTGCACCAGTCGTCGCTGGGCGCGCTGTTCCTGATCGCCCCGGGCAAGCTGCACCCCCTGTGGTACTCCAGCTTCCTGCCGGTGTTCTTCTTTGTCTCGTCCATGGTGGCGGGCCTTTCCATGGTCATCTTCGAAGGCACACTGGCCCACGCCGGGTTGCACCACAAGATGGACGAAACCCACCTGAAGGAGGCCGAAGGCGTGATCTTCGGCTTCGGCAAGGCAGCCTCGTTCGTGCTTGCCGGATACTTCTTCATCAAGACCATGGACATCGCCATGGACAACGACTGGGCCTACCTTGGCACCGGCTTCGGCGCCTGGTTCCTGGTCGAGATGTTCGGGTTCGTGGCGCTGCCCTCGTTCCTGTACGCCCTTGGCGTACGCGAGAAGAACGTCACCCTGGTGCGCATCGCGTCCATCAACGCGGTGCTCGGCATCGTGATGAACCGCTTCAACGTCTCGCTTGTCGCCTTCAACTGGAACCTGCCCGCCGCCGACCGCTACTTCCCGCACTGGATGGAGATCGGCGTTTCGGTGTTCATCGTGACGCTCATCATCACGGTCTACCGGTTCATCGCCACGCGCATGCCGGTGCTGTACGAGCATCCCGACTACAAGGACGCCCACTAGGGCAGCCAAGGAGCACGCTATGGAAATCCATACCCTGCACGAGTTCATGCTGCACACCAAGAACATCACCTATCTGCTGATGGGTGCCACCCTGGTGGGCTTCGTGTGCTACTGGCTGTTCCTGACAGGGCGCGACAAGAAGATCCGCAAATACTAGGCCATAGGAGCAAACCATGTACGCATTCCTCACCGGTCCCATGCTGTGGGTGGCGCTGCTGGTCTTCTTCGGCGGCCTTGCGGCGCGCGTGGTCTGGTACGTGCGCGGCCTGAGCTGGCAGCTCGACCGCGTGGCCTACGGCCCGCACCTTGCGCACGGCCTGAAGGGCGGCATCCATTCCGCCCTGAAGTGGATGCTGCCGTTCGGCACGCAGAGCTGGCGCGAACAGCCCTACTTCGCAGTGGCCTTCTTCCTGTTCCACATCGGCGCGGTGCTGGTGCCGCTGTTCCTTGCCGGGCACAACATCATCCTGGCCGAACGGTTCGGCTTCAGCCTGCCGGTGCTGCCCATGGGCATCGCCGACGCGCTGACCGTGGCCGCCATCATCGGCCTGGTGATGATCGCGCTGCGGCGCATCGCCCTCACCGAGGTGCGCATCCTCACCACCGCCTACGACTGGTTCATCCTCGCCGTTTCGGCGGCGCCGTTCGTCACCGGCTTCGTGGCCAGGCTGCACGTGGGCAACTACGACGCGTGGCTGCTCGCCCACATCATCACGGGCGAACTGCTGCTCATCGTGGCCCCGTTCACCAAGCTGTCCCACATCGTGCTGTTCTTCATGTCGCGCGGCCAGCTCGGCATGGACTACGCCATCAAGCGCGGCGGTTACAGCCGCGGGGCGGCCTTCCCCTGGTAACGGCCCGTCCGTTACCCGACCGTGCCACGACCCGATGGACATGAAAGGAGCATCCCATGCCTGAAGGAACGTTCTGCAACAGACGTCCGGTCAACACCGAAGAGGACCTCAAGTCCCTGCTCGGCGACAAGGGCGGTGCGCAATACTACAAGGAAATGGCGGAACTGGAGGTTGATGTAGAGGCCCTGAAGGCCACCCTGCAGAAAACCTTGCAGTCGCGTACCAAGACGTGGCTGGAAATCTGTGCCCACTGCGGCATGTGCGCGGACAGCTGCTTCCTGTACCGGGTCAACGACCGCGACCCCAAGCAGGTGCCCGCCTACAAGATCCAGTCCACGCTTGGCGAAATCGTGCGCAAGAAGGGCGAGGTGGATACCGCGTTCATGATGCGCACCATGGAAGTGGCGTGGTCGCAGTGCACCTGCTGCAACCGCTGCGGCATGTACTGCCCCCACGGCATCGACATGGGCGTCATGTTCAGCTACCTGCGCGGCCTGCTGTTCTCCCAGGGCTTCGTGCCGTGGGAACTGAAGATCGGCTCCGGCATGCACCGCGTGTACGGCGCGCAGATGGACGTGACCACCGAAGACTGGGTGGAAACCTGCGAATGGATGGCCGAGGAACAGCAGGAAGAATGGCCGGGCCTGGAAATCCCCGTCGACAAGGAAGACGCGGATACCATGTACGTGCTGAACGCCCGCGAGCCCAAGCACTACCCCGAAGACCTGGCCGAGGCCGCCATCCTGTTCCACCTGGCGGGCGAAAACTGGACCGTGCCCAGCGAAGGCTGGGAACAGACCTCGCTGACCATGTTCGCCGGTGACTGGGCGGGCTGCAAGATGCAGGTGGAGCGCGTGTACGCCGCCGTGGACAAGCTGCGGCCCAAGCGCGTCGTGGGCACCGAATGCGGCCACGCACACCGCGCCACGGTCATCGAGGGTCCCTACTGGGCGGGCCTGCCCAGCGGCCAGACCCCGGTGCCCTTCCTGCACTACGTGGAATGGGTGTCCGAGGCGCTGACCACCGGCAAGCTGAAGATCGACCCGGAAAAGCGCATCAAGGAACCCGTGACCTTGCAGGATTCCTGCAACTACGTGCGCAACCACGGCCTTGCCAAGCACACCCGCATCATCATGAGCTACATCGCGGAAGACTTCCACGAAATGGCTCCCAACCGCGAACACAACTACTGCTGCGGCGGCGGCGGCGGGTTCAACGGCATTGGCCGTTACCGCCACCAGCGCAACGTGGCGCTGAAAACCAAGCGCGACCAGATCCTGGCCACCGGCTGCAAGCTGGTGGTGGCCCCCTGCCACAACTGCTGGGACGCCATCCGCGATCTTGAGGAAGAATACGAGATCGGCATCCGCTGGTCGTTCCTGAAGCCGCTGCTCATCAGCATGGTCATCGTGCCCGAGCACCTGAAGCCGCAGGAAGAAGACGAATAGATCGCCCCGGAGCGCGGGCCTTGCACGACATCATGACAAGGCCCGCGCCCCGCACGCGACCGCATGGCCGCCGGATGGGGAGAGCCACCCCCCGCCCGGCCCGCCGGAACGCCCCATCCCCTCGCACGATGGCGCGTGCCCCCCGGCCCGGCCCGCAAACGGAGGCCCGGAGCGACCATGGCCAACGCCACCCAGGCCCGGAACACTCAGGCCCGGAACACTCAGGCTAAGTCCATCCTGGTGGTTGAAGACGACCCGGACATCGCCGCCTACCTCGTCTCGCTGTTCAGAACCAACGGCTACCGGGCCGACGCGGCCACCGAAGGCCCCGATGCCGTGGAAATGGCCCGCGCCCGGCGGCCCGACCTGGTCACCCTGGACCTGGAGATGCCCCGCCAGTGGGGTCCACGCGTGTACCGCGAACTGATGGACCTGCCCGGCGGCGCGCACATCCCCGTGGTGCTGGTGACCGGCCTTGGCGGGCTGCACCTGATGGTGCCCAACGCCGTGGGAACCGTGGACAAGCCGTTCGACCCGGACCTGATGCTGGGCATCGTGCGGCGCGCCCTGGGCGAGTAGGGGCCAGCGACCTCGCACGCGGCAAGGCGGGCTTACCGCAACGGGCATGGCATGAAACGGACAGCGACCCGGCGATCATACACCGCCGCAAACCACACGGCATACGCATGAAACTGACCACCCGCAGCCGATACGGCACCCGCATGCTGCTCGACATCGCCATGCACGGCGCGGATGCCCCCGTGTCCATCCGCGATATTGCCAAGCGGCAGGGCATTTCCGTCAAGTATCTGGAAAAGCTCATCCGGGTACTGCGCAAGGCAGGGTACATCCGCAGCACGCTGGGCGCGCACGGCGGCTACCAGCTTACCCAGCCCGCTGCCGAAATTCCCGTTGGAGACGTGGTGTTCGCGCTGGAAGAATCGCTGGCGCCCTATACCTGCGACGAGGAAAACCCCTGCTGCCCGCGCATGGCCGTATGCCTGACGCGCACCATCTGGGACGAGGCCTCGCGCGCCATGTACAAGAAGCTCAACAGCTTCACCCTGGCCGACCTGATGCGCGACGCCAGCCTGTGCCCCAAGAACGCCTGCCACATCTCGCCCCACGCACAGGACTGAGGCTTCCCGCCGCACATACTGCCGCCGCGTGCAGTGTCGTCTCGCTTGCGCCTGCGCAAAATCACCCTTTCATTTTCCGGGCATTCCGGGCTACATTGCGTGGGTTACCCTGCAACGCGCCCCAGCACAGTGCGCGTGTTGCGCCGAAAGCGCGCCGCCCGGAGACAACATGCGAGCTCTCATCGTTGAAGACGACGCCCTCAACGCCCGCGTCCTGCACCTGGCGCTGAACGCGCACTTCGAAACCGTCTGCACGGACGACGCGGATCGATCGGTTGCAACCTACATGCAGGCGCTGGACGGCGATGCCCCCTTCGACGTGGTGCTGCTGGACCTGATGCTGCCCGGTGAAAGCGGCCTGACCGTGCTGGAACGCATCCGCACCGTGGAAACGGAACGCGGCCTGCCCCGGGTGCCCGTGCTGATCACCACCGCCATCACCGACATCAATATCGCCTTGCGCGCCTTCGAGCAGGGGCATATCTCCGCCTATCTGGTGAAGCCTCTGGATCTCGACCGCCTGCTGGCGGAATTGCGCACCCTGGGGCTGATCCGGGCGGCATGACCCGCCTGGCAGTCCATCGTGCCGCCTGACCATCCGGCATTGCCCGGCACGCAACGGCTAACAACTCCAACGGCACAGCACGCCGCCATCAGCACATGACCCGCCCGGCCACGCCCGTGCGGGTTTTTCGTGTCCAGGCCGGTGCCCAGGTAGCGCCCACCGCCACTCTCATAGATTTTCTGTCGTATTTTCAGCACCATGAATATGTTAGGCACACGGTTATGCACATGATATGCACATCGCTGGTCCACACAGGGCGCCGGGTGGCCGTGCGGTGGTCAATCCCTGCCAACCGCACATGGCATGATTCCATTTATTCAATCTATTTCATGATATTAACTGCACAACGAACATTATCCACAAGGCTTGTGCGCACAGGCACCACCTTCGCGGCCTGCGGCATGGTGACGGCCACCGCAGAGGCATGCGTCAGGAACCGTGCGCCGGTTGACGCACCAACGCCGAAAGCGCAAGAGGGCAAAAACATCGGAGGACCCCATGCACGGCGTGCACGACATCTGGTTGTTCGTGGCCTCGGGGCTGTTGCTGAACATCACCCCCGGCCCGGACATGCTGTTCATCATCGCCCGGTCTGCCACATGCGGCACACGCGGTCTGCGCTCCGGAGTGGCGGCGGCGCTGGGCATCGGTGCGGGGTGTTCCGTGCACATCGCGGCAGCGGCCTTCGGCCTCTCAGCCGTGCTGGCCACATCGGCCACGGCCTTCACCGTGGTGAAGCTGCTGGGTGCTGCCTACCTGCTGTACATGGGATGTACCATGCTGCTGGCCCGCAGGGGTGCGGCGGTGGCCGGCGCCCCCGACGCCCGAAGCGTGGCGAACCCTGACGGGCGTGAACGGAATGAAGCCCACACCGGCCAGACCCCGCAGGTCCCCCTGAGCAGGGTGTTCGCGCAGGGATTCCTGACCAATGCCCTGAACCCCAAGGTGGCGCTGTTCTTCCTGGCCTTTCTGCCCCAGTTCGTGGATGGCGGCGGCGCGGGCACGCCGCCGTCTCCCGTGGCCTTTCTGGTGCTGGGGTGCATCTTCACCGTCAACGGCACGCTGGTGAACCTGCTGGTGGCCTGGGGCGCCGCCCGGCTGGGCAGCATCTTCCAGGCCGGGGCGCTGGCGGGCCGACTTGCGCGTTGGGGCGACCGCTGCCTTGGCGCGCTGTTCCTGTTCCTGGGCATTCGGCTGGCACTGGCCGAGCGGGGCTGATCCGCCACCGGCCAGGCATGCGCACCGACAGCGGGCCGCTGTCCGCACTGCCCGC
>NZ_VRYY01000001.1 GCF_015731765.1 Nitratidesulfovibrio oxamicus | reverse complement strand
ATGCCGCCGATGGCCACCAGCGTGCGCCCCGTGGCGGCGCGCAGTCGGGCCAACCCGTCCAGCCCCCACGGCGGCGCGGTGTCCGCCTTGGTGGGCGTGGCAAACACCGGGCTCACCCCCAGGTAGTCCACATCAAGCGTTTCCGCCTCGCGCACCTGGGCCATGGCCTCCACGGACAACCCGACAAGGGCCGCGCGCCCCAGCAACGCACGCACGTCGGCGGGGTGCATGTCGCCCTGCCCCACGTGCACGCCGTCGGCCCCGCAGGCCAGGGCGACGTCCACCCGGTCGTTGATCAGCAGGGGCACGCCGCGCGGGGCCAGCAGCGCCTTCAGCGCGCGGGCCAGTTCCACGAACTCGCGCGTGTCCGCATGCTTTTCGCGCAGTTGCACCACGGTCACGCCGCCCGCCACCGCCGCCGTCACCACGTCGGTCAGGGCACGGCCCCGGCACAGGGTGCGGTCGGTGACCAGGTACACCCCGTAATCCGTATTCCGCCGCAAGACGCTCACGGACGCCCCACCCGCACGCGGGCGCGAATGTCCGCTTCCGACAGGGCGTACAGCGCGTCGATGAAGTGCATGGCAAAGCTGCCCGGCCCGGCGGCACGCTCCGCCGCCATGCTTCCGGCGGCGGACATGGCGGCCATGCCGCTTACCGCGCCCTCCAGCGGGCTGGCGGCCACGGCGGCGTGGGCTGCCACCAGCACCGTGGAGGTGCAGCCCATGCCGGTAACGCGGGGCATCAGTGCGTGCCCGCCGGTGACCAACACCACCTCGTCGCCATCGGTGATCAGGTCCACCGGCCCGCTGACCACGGTGACGCAGCGGTGGCGGAGCGACAAGGCCCGCGCGGAATCGGCTGCGGCGTGGGCATCGCGGGTGGAATCCACCCCGCGCGTGGCCCCTGCCGCACCGGCCAGGGCCATGATTTCCGAACCGTTGCCGCGCACGATGGCCGGGCGCACCCGCTCCATGAGTTGCGCGGCGGTGGTGGTACGCAGGGTGGAAGCGCCCGCGCCCACCGGATCTAGCACCACGGGCAGGCCCCGCTCGCGCGCGGCGGCCCCGGCCAGGAACATGCTGTCGATCCACGGCGCGCTCAGGGTGCCGATGTTCAGCACCAGGGCCGAGACGATGTTGATCAGTTCCGCCATCTCTTCGCGCGCATGGGCCATGATGGGCGAGGCCCCGGCGGCCAGCAGCGCGTTGGCGGTAACGTTCATTACCACGAAGTTGGTGATGCTGTGCACCAGGGGCGCTTCACGCCGCACGGCATCAACATTGCGCCATATCTGCTCGGTATGGGGCACGTGCCCTCCTTTGCGTAATCGTGCGTGGGGTCGGCCCGTTAGGCAAGACGGCGGAAACCCGGAACCCCCGAAAGCCGCAGCCGCATCTTACGAACGGCGGACGTCGCGTCAACCCCGCATTGCGGCGGCGGGAAACCACGCCTGCCGCAACCGCTCAAGGGCCGCCGCGATGTCCGGCTCGGACAGCATGCCGTACCCGATGAACAGGCAGTTGCCCGGATACCGCCGCGCATCGGCCCAGAATGGCGATGCCGGATACACCCGCACCCCGTGCGCCGCAGCCCGCGCCACCAGCGCGGCCTCGCCCGGTCCGCCGGGAACCTCCAGCAGCAGGTGCAGCCCCGCGTTGTGTCCGTGGATGCGCACCCCGTCGCCCATCAGGCGGGTGGCCATGCCCACGAAAACGTCGTGCTTGCGCTTCTTGGCCAGGCAGATGCGCCGCAGGTGCCGTTCCCAGTGGCCTTCGGCCATGAAGCGCGCCAGCACGGCCTGTTCCAGCCAGGGCACCGTGCACTGGAACCCCGCGAACACCGTGCGGAACCTTTCCGCCAGCTGTTCAGGCAGCACCATGTACGACATGCGCATGCCGGGCGACAGGGTCTTGGAAAAAGTGCCCGTATAGATGACCCGGCCATGCCGGTCGATGGACTGCAACGAGGGAATGGGCCTGCCGTCGTAACGCAGTTCGCTGTCGTAGTCGTCCTCCACGATCCACGCGCCGTGCTCGGTGGCCCAGTTGAGGACTTCCATGCGGCGGCAGATGGGCATCACCGCGCCGGTGGGAAACTGGTGCGACGGGGCAATGTGCACCACCCGCGCGGACGACGCCCGCAACGCCGCCACGTCGATGCCGTCGCCGTTGACGGGGATGGGAACGGTGCGAAAGCCGAAGCACTCGTAGGCCCGCCTGGCCCCGATGTAGGCGGGGTCTTCCAGGGCGACCTGTGGCACCTGCTCCGCCTCGTCGTACTCGCGGCGCAACAGGCGCGTCACCGCCATGATCGAAGGTTGCAGGCCGCTGCACATGACCACCTGTTCGGCAGTGCAGCGCACGCCCCGGCTGCGGTACAGGCAGGCCGCCAGTTCGGTGCGCAGGCGCAGGTCGCCGTGGGCATCGCCATACACGTGCATGCCGTCGGAGGCGACGCGCCCGGTCCGCGCGCCCTCCATGACCGCGAACAGCAGCTTGCGCCAGACGACGTAGGGAAAGGTGGCGGCATCCAGATTGCCGTAATGGAAATCGTAGTCCGGCAGGTGCGCGGCGGGCTCCTCGCGGTGCTCCGCCTTTCCGCATCCTTGCGCCGCAGGGCCTTCCGGTGCGTGCAGGTCGCGCTGGATCACGTTCACCCGGTACCCGGAACGCGGCAGCACCGACACGTACCCTTCCAGCACCAGTTGGGCGTAGGCATTTTCCACCGTGTTCCTTCCGGCGCGCAGGTCGCGGGCCAGGGCACGGATGGACGGCAGGCGCATGCCCTGCGGCAGTGCGCCGGAAAGGATGTCCTGCTTCAACTGGTGGTAGATCTGCCGATAGAGCGGCGCATCGGCGGCGGCATCCAGGTGCAGCATGGAACACTCCGGCGGTACGGTGACGAATTTGTCGGCTTTCGGCGCGCAAGCCTGGCGGCGCGGGCAACGGTGATCCGATGACACTGCCCGGCTGCCCTTGCGGGGCTGTCCGCTTTCGAAAAAGCGAACTGTCCCTATTCATGCCTGCGGAATATCCATTAAGCATGGGGACAGATAACATCTACCCGGAGGTTCCCGTGCAGGCAAGAATGAAAGACCACCCCCTCTCGCCGGAACAGATCGCCCACCTGCTGGATACGGAACTTGTGGGCAGGCTGGCCACCAACGGCCCTGACGGCTGCCCCTACGTCACGCCGGTCCATTTCGCCGTCATGGACGGCATCGTCTACATCCACGGACTGGCCACGGGCGAGAAGCTCAACAACATCACGCGCAACTCCCATGTCGGGTTCGAGGTGGACAAGATGCGCTCGCTCATCCACCACCCCGACCTGCCCTGCGACACCAACACCGCCTACGAAAGCGTGATCATCCGGGGCCGCGCGTCGATCGTGCGGGACACCGCCACCGTGACCCGCGTGCTGGACGCCATTGTGGCCAAGTACACCCCGCAGCACGCTGGCAAGGGCTACCCGCCCAACATGCTGAAGATGACCGCCGTCATTGCCGTGGACGTCACCTCGTGCACGGGCAAGTTCTACCCCGCCTGAGGGCCGCCCCCGAGGGTATCCTAGCGCAACGCAGCACGCGAAAGGGGCGCCCCGCCGTCATGGCGGAGCGCCCCATCGTCATTGTGACGATCGTCACTGCGGCGTCGGCGGGCAAACGCGGGGTTCGCCAGCGACGATGCACGTGCGCGCCTACGCCGCGCCTGCCTGCCCCTTGCCCAGATACTCGCGCAGGCACTGCCCAAGGCGCGCGATGCCCTCTTCGATCAGTTCCGGGCTGGAGTTGGAGAAGTTGAGGCGGAAGGTGTCGTCGGTCTCGTCCACGTAGAACGGACGCCCCGGCACGAAGGCCACCTTGCGCTCGATGGCCTTGTGGAACAGCGCCTCGGCGGAAATGCCCCCGGGCAGGGTACACCACAGGAACATGCCGCCTTCCGGCTCGGTGCAGGCAACGTCCTCGGGAAAGTGCCGGCGGATGGCCTGCACCATGGCGTCGCGCTGGGCGCCGTAGCGGGCGCGGATGGAGGCGATGTGCTTGTTCACGTCGTTGTCCATGAGATAACGGTGCAGGATGCGCTGGGTAAAGCCGGGAGTGTGCAGGTCGCTGGCCTGCTTGGCGGTGATCATGGGGTTCAGCACCTCCTGGGGCGCGCACACCCAGCCCAGGCGCAGGCCCGGCGACACCACCTTGGAGAACGAGCCCAGCAGCACCGAGGGCGCCTGCATGTACGCCCGCACCGGCGGCAGGTGCTGCCCCATGAAGCGCAGTTCGCCGTAGGGGTTGTCCTCCACCATCAGGCAGCCGGTTTCGGCCATGATCTCGGCAACCTCGCGGCGGGTCTGCTCGTCATAGGTGATGCCGGACGGATTCTGGAAGCTGGGCACGGCGTAGAACACCTGCGCGCCCGTGGCAGCCTTGCGCAAGGCATCCGTATCCACCCCGCGCGGGGTCAGGGGCACGGTGACGAAGTCCGGGCCGAACACCGAGAAGCACTGGATGGCCCCCAGGTAGCCGGGGCGCTCCATGACCACCTTGCCACCCCGGTCGATGCACGCCTTGGCCACCAGATCCAGGGCCTGCTGCGAGCCGGTGGTGATCAGGATGTCGTCGGGCGAGACATTGATGCCCTGCCGCTTGTAGCGGTCGGCAATCCACTGGCGCAGGGGCGGAAAGCCCTCGGTGGTGGTGTATTGCAGGGCTTCCGGCCCGGCTTCCTCCAGCACGCTGGCCGCCGCGCTGGCCACCGCGTCCACCGGGAACGACGCCGGATGCGGCAGCCCCCCTGCAAAGGAAATGATGTCCGGTTGCGCCGTCACCTTCAGGATTTCGCGGATGTAGGAACGGGGCACGCTTTCCATGCGTTGGGCAAGACGCATTACAGTTTCCTCCGCCGCCTTCGGGACGGCATCTATCTATGCGGGCAACCGGCCCGCGTGGGGTCTGCCGATTACGCAGTGAAACCTGCGGGAATCTCTCGTACGCGCGATGCCGGATTTCAGTTGCCCACCTCGGGCTCGTCACCCGCCATGAACCCTTCCGGCATGGAAATGATCGAAATGTCGTGCTTGTCGGCCAGGGCAATGCTTTCCTCGCGGTCGAAGAACAGGGTCTTTCCCGCTTCCAGCGCAAGGCAGGTGTAGCCGTAGTCGGCCAGCACCCGGATGGTGCCCGCACCCAGCGCGGGCAGGTCGATGCGGTCGTCCTGGCCGGGCTTGACCACCTTCACCGCCACGCACCCTTCGCCGCCCAGTTCGCCGCCACGGCGCAGGGTGGCGTCGGTACCCTCCATGCCCTCCACGGCCACGGTCATGCCGCGCTTGACCACGATGCACTGGCCGATGTCCAGCCGCCCCAGCACGTGGGCGATAGGCCAGCCGTAGCGGATGTCGGCCCATTCCTCGTCGCTGGGGGGGCGCTTGGTCAGCACTCCCTCGGGCGCGCGCAGGCCGGGCACCAGCGAGGCGGGCTGCACCACGGCAAGACCTTCCGATTCCAGTTCGTCGATCACGGCGCGCAGGATGGCGTCGTCGCCCTTGGCCCGCAGGCGGAACAATACCTTTGCCGCACGCAGGTCGGGCCGCAGGTCCAGCGCGCGCGGCTTGCTGATGGCCCCGGCCAGGCACAGGCGGCGCACGTTGTTGTCGCGGAAGAAATCTATGAGCTTGCCGAGCTGCCCCAGATGCAGCATGGCGAAGGCGTCCGCCTCGTGTTCAAGCGCCTCGTCGGTGTGGCCATGAAAGCCGCACATGACCACGGATAGCCCTTCGGCGCGCGCGCCGCGCGCCACCAGCGCCGGAAACTGTCCCTTGCCTGCGATGATGCCGATGGATTCGTTGCTCATGCTGCTCCCGTGCGGGTATGTGCCGTGTGCGTGTGTTTCGTGCGTATGCTTGCCGTGCAGCCGGGCATGGCGCCGCATTCGTGCCGCGCCTGTCCTCGTCGCCCCCCCAGAAAACGGCGAAAGGGGGAAAGGGGCCCTGGCCCGCTTTCCCCCCTGGCGGAATGCCGATGCATTCCGTACGGGCTATACGGGCGTCCCCTGCGATGCGGGCAGAATGCCGCGCTCGCTGGCGCGAATGAATTCTACGAATAGAAGAACTTCGGGGTAGTTGCCAAGCTCGTATTCCAGCTGTTCCAGGGCCTCCTTGCGGGGCACCTCGGAATTCCAGACCAGCCGGTAGGCGTTCTTCAGCGCGGCGATGACTTCGCGCGTGGCCTGCATGCGGCGCAGTCCCACCAGATTGGGGCTGTGCACCCCGGCGCGGTGGCCCACGGCCAGCATGAACGGGGGCAGGTCCTGCGCGATGCCGCTCATGCCGCCCACGAAGGCGTGGTCGCCGATGCGCACGAACTGGTGCACGGCTGAAAGGCCGCTGAGGATCACGTGGTCGCCCACGTGCACGTGCCCGGCCAGGGTCGCCCCGTTGGACATGACGATGCCGCTGCCCAGAATGCAGTCGTGCGCCACGTGAGTGTACGCCATCAGCAGGTTGTTGCTGCCGATGCGGGTAACCCCGCCGCCGCCCTCGGTGCCCCGGTGCAGCGTGGCGAACTCGCGCACGGTGTTGCCGTCGCCCATTTCCAGGGTGGTGACTTCGCCGTGAAATTTCAGGTCCTGCGGCTCGCCGCCCACGCAGGCATAGGAATGGATGTGGTTGCGCGCACCCATGCGGGTGTGACTTTTTACCGAGGCAAAGGCCTCGATGCGCGACTCCGCCCCGATGACCACGTCCTCTTCGATGACGGCGCAAGGGCCGACCACCACGCCGTCGCCAAGCCGTGCGCTTTCATGCACGAACGCGGAAGGATGCACCTGCGCGGCCACTACATGTCCTCCCTGTTGGTCACGGCGGCGGTCATCACCGCCTCTGCGGCCAGCTTGCCGTCCACGTAGGCGAAGCCTTCCATCTTCCACAGCTTCAGCTTGTGGCGCAACAGGCGGCAGTGCAGTTCCAGCTTGTCGCCGGGGTAGACCGGCTTGCGGAAGCGCACCGATTCGATGCCGGTGAACAGGAACAGCTTGTCTTCCACGGGGGTGTCGGTGCTCTTGACCACCAGGATGCCACCGGCCTGGGCCAGGGCTTCCATGATCAGCACGCCCGGCATCACGGGCACGCCGGGAAAGTGCCCCTCGAAGAACGGCTCGTTCATGGTCACGTTCTTGTATCCCTTGATGTACTCGCCGGGGACGTATTCCGTCACCCTGTCCACCAGCAGGAAGGGATAGCGATGGGGCAGAAGGCCCAGAATCTGGCGGATGTCGAGGATGTTCTGTGCGGGGTCGGTCATGTCATTCCTTGGCGGCGAGCTTTTTCAGTTCCTCAAGCTCTTTTTCGAGCTTGCCAATGCGCTTGTACATGTCGGGAAGCTTGGGCATGACGGTCAGGGTGCGCATGTAGGTGGCCTTGTCCACGGCGGGGGCGCCGCCCATGGTTTCGCCGTCCGGGATGCTCTTGGCAACGCCCGACTTCGGCCCCAGGGTCACCCCGTTGCCGATGGAAAGGTGCCCGGCAACGCCCACCTGCCCGGCCATGGTCACGTCGTCGCCTACCTTGGTGGAGCCGGAAATGCCCACCTGGGAAACGATGAGACAGTTGCGCCCCATTTCGACGTTATGGCCGATCTGGACCAGATTGTCGATCTTGGTGCCATCGCCCACGGTGGTCACGCCCAGCACCGAACGGTCTATGGCGGTGTTGGCCCCCACCTCCACGTCGTTGCCAAGGCGCACGGTGCCCACCTGCGGAATCTTCTGGATGCCGAAGTCGGTGCGGGCAAAACCGAAGCCGTCGGCCCCCAGCACCACCCCGGCGTGCAGGATGCAGCCGTTGCCGATTTCTGTCCCGGCCATCAGCACTGCATTGGGGTACAGCAGGCACCCGGCCCCCACGCGGCAATCCTCGCCCACGTACACGCCGGGAAAGAGAACGGACCCCGCGCCGATGCGCGCACGGGGTCCGATGAATGCAAAGGGATAAACGGTGCAGCCTTCGCCCAGATCCGCCTCGGGGTGCACGAACGCCATGTCGCTCACGCCCGAAAGGCAGCCCTGCGGCTTGGAGAACAGGGCCAGGGTACGCCCGAAGTCGAAGTACGGGTTGGCGCTGACCAGGGCGCACGGCACCGCGTCCGCATGCTCTGCCGCCACGATCACCGCGCCTGCGCGGGTGGTCGCCAGCAGATGGGTGTACTTGGGGTTCGCCAGAAAGCTCACCTCGGCGGGGCCTGCCGCCTCAAGGGTGTTCACTCCCTCGATCGCGCGGTCTTCTCCGCGCAGTTCGAGTCCCAGCAGCCCCGCCAACTCGGAAAGCAGTCTGGCCATCGGCCCCCCGCTACTTCTTGCCCGCGCGGTACACGCGGTTCACTTCTTCCAGCAGTTCCTTGGTCACGTCGATGGCCTTGTCGGCGTGCACCACGCCAGCGGCGGCGCCGTCGAGGATCAGGGTGTAGCCCTTCTTCTCGCCGTATTCCTTGGCGGCCTTCAGGATGATGGCGGCCATTTCCTGGCGCACGCGCACTTCGGCGGATTCCACCTTGCGGGCGAAGGCGCGGGTCTTGTCCTCAAGGTCGCGCTTCAGGCGGATGAATTCCACCTTCTTGTCTTCCTTGGCTTCGGCGGACAGGGCCGCGGACTGGACCTTCATGTCCTCGGCCTTCTTCTTCAGGTCGTTGGCCTGCTTTTCCAGCTGGTCCCTTTCGGCGCCGAAGGTGGCCTTCATCTTCTTCTGGGCGTCCTGCGCGGCTTCGCTCTGGGAGGCGATGGCCTGCATGTTGACGATGGCGATCTTCATGTCGGCGGCAACGGCAACGGTGGTCCAGGCAAGGACGAAGGCCGCGGCCAGGATGAGAACTCTACGCATGCGAAGCGACTCCTTTGAAAACACCTTGGATGAGTGGCAGCCGGAAACCGGCGTAGCTTGCAATGAATGCGACGCGGCGGATGCCGGTTCGCGAGTACCCCGAACGTTGCCGGACGCCGCCCGACGCCCGGCTGGCACCGTTTCCCCGGCGCCTGCCGCATGCCGCGCCGGGGGGCGCGATATGCAGGGGTTCGCGGTCAGTTATCCCCTTGTCGATGGGGCGTCAAGGGGCGCGACATCACTGCGAAAAACGGGCAAGTTTGCGCTTGTACGTGGCCACGCCCTCGGCAATGCCGTCGGCCAGGGTGGAGAGGTACTTTTCCGAATTCAGGCGGCGCGCCTCGTCGGGGTTGGTGCAATACCCAAGCTCCACCAGCACCGAGGGCATGCGCGCCCCCATCAGCACGTAGAACGGGGCCGAGCGCACGCCGTTGTCATGTGCGGGAAAGCCGCCGCGCCGCAGCCGCCCAAGGGCGGAATCCTGTACAAAATTGGCCACGTCGCGGGATTCCTGGGTCTTGGCGTTGAGCATGAGGTCGGTGAGGATGAATTGCAGGTCGCTGAGGCTTTTCTCGCTGACGGCGTTTTCGCGCGCGGCCACGCGGGTGGCGCTGTCCGTTCGCGCAAGGTCGAGGTAGTAGGTCTCGAAGCCGCAGATGCGCGGATCGTTGTTGGCGTTGACGTGCAGCGACAGGAACAGGTCGGCCTTCTTGTCGTTGGCGAAGGCCGTGCGCTTGTCCAGCGGCACGAACACGTCCCTGTCGCGGGTGTAGATGACCGAAAAGCCCATGCGGCGCAGGCGTTCTCCCACCATTCTGGCCATCTTCAGGGTCAGGTTGCGCTCGACGATGCCGTTGCCCATGGCGCCGGGATCCTTGCCGCCGTGGCCCGCGTCGATCAGAACGGTGTGCACGGTCAGGCCCAGTTGCTCCACCAGGTCTTTGGGAGGGGCGGAGGGCGTGGCCTTGTCCGCCTCGCGCACGGGCACGGACACCCGCGAATCGTCGGGACGCTGGCCATCGGGCAGGGCCGCATCTGTGGCGCCCACCTCTATGACCACCCGGTACGGGTTGCGCACGGCCTGCACCTTGTACCGCCGGAGGGCCTTGAAATCCAGGATGACCCGGGTGTGGCCGGACGAGGGCTGGTCTGAACGAACCCGCGTCAGCAGCGCGCCGGACACCTTGGCGCCGGGCTTCACCGCGTCGTCGGGCAGGGCATCGGAAAAGTCGATGTACAGGCGTGGCGGGCGGCCTGCGCCGTTGTCCGGCGCGGCATACTGGCTGCGCCATTCCGTCTCGCGCGAAAGTTCGATGGTGATGGTGGCCCGGTCGTTGTCCGCCCGCCATGACACCTGCCGCAGCACGGCAGGCTTGCCCCTGCGCGCGGGCACGGACGTGGTGCCCGACTGCTGGCCGGAGGAGACCGGAGCGGCGGGCGTTACCGGGGCGGCAGGTGCAGCCTTCCCCGGCTGGGCCGCTGCGGTG
>NZ_VRYY01000011.1 GCF_015731765.1 Nitratidesulfovibrio oxamicus | reverse complement strand
TCGAGGAGTTCGTATGCGTCTGGCAGGCGGGCTGCCGCAGCCCATCACCGTTGTGGTACGCCGCGTGCCGCCCGTTGCCAGCGTGGCAGGGCGGGTGCCTGCGGCCCTGTCCGTCACGGCCCGCTCGCGCAGGCCACGCTGATACCCCCTGAAGGAGCACCCCATGGAAGACACCGCGTACCAGGGCGACAGCCGCAGCATTGTCATTACCGTGCTGGACGACGTAGGCACCGACCCCCTGAATCTGGACGGCTACGCCGCCACGTGGGCGCTGTATCAGGCCACCGACGGCGGGCAGCCCATGGTCCGCCATGCCGACGGCGGGGTAAGCCTGTCGCCCGCCACCCGGCAGGTGCTGGCAAAGACCAGCGCGGACGGGGGCATTACCGTTGCCGATGCGGCCACCGGCACCCTGCAACTGCTGCTGACGCCGGACGATACGGCAGACCTTGTGGGCAAGTACGTGCACGTCGCCCACCTGACCAAGGCGGGCACCCGCCTTACGGTGGTGGCGGGCGTGCTGGAGTTTCGGCGCACCGTGCCGCAGGCTGGCGGTTGACACCGGGCCTGCGGCACAGACGACGTATTTTCCACGCTGTAACCTTGCGCATGGCAGCTCGATGTTATATCTCTGGCGCATGTTCGTTTCGCCCACAGTCAAGGTATTCGTCGTTTGCCTGCTCGCAGTGTCCGCGCTCATGGGCCTTGCGCGCTTTTTCGGTGCGTCTGAATACGACGGAAAGGACGTGGCTTGGGCACTAACTTGGCGAGTAGAATGCACGCCGCTTACGGGCACAGATGAGCCGCCCCAGCCAAACCAAACTCCGTACTGGTGCTTTGACCAGCGCGGGACTTTCACCACGACTCACCCGCCCAATCGCCCATAGCCTCAAAGTACAAGCCCCCCTTGAAAGGGGGCTTTTTCTTCGTGTGCGTCACTCACTGTGGCAGGAAAAAATAAGGGCCAGCGCCCGCGCCTTGTGCGCTGGGTGCTGGCCCTTGATTCGTTTGGGTGGCGGGGCTACCGCGTCTTGACCTTGACGTACCAGTAACCAACGTGCGCCCCGGCGGGGAAGGCTTCCACGCTCTGGATGCCGTTGACGCCATCCCACCGGACGGTCGCGGCGGACGCGAAGGCCGGGGCGGCGGATATGCCGATGGCCTGCCCGCAGGCCGGGCCGAAAGGCACGGGCGCGTCCTTGCCGGGGGTTATCTCCATCCAGTCGGCCTTGCCGCCGATGAACGTGATTTCCACGTTGCCGCCGCCCGGCAGGGCATAGCGCCGCTTCTGCCCGTACTTGCTCTTGTCCTTCGCCGTCGGCTTGCCCAGCAGCTTTGCCACGGCAACCTCGTCCTTACCGGACAGAGAGGGCACGTCCACCAGCAGCTTGGCGGGTGCCGTCGCATCCCCTTTGGCCAGCTGGGGGCAGTCCGCCTTGCCCAGCTCCACCCATTTGCCTGCGGGCTGGTCTTCGTCCAGAACATGGACGATGGCCCCGCCAACGCCCTTTGCGGCCAGCGTGCCGCATATCCCCCGTGCAAACCCGTCAAACGCGCCAGGCTGTTTGCCCTGTCCGGTCACGCCACCAGCAGGGACGGCAAGCTGCGGTTATTCCAGGCGGCACTGCGCACGTCGGTGTGCGCGCGCACTGCGGACAGTGCAGCATCAAGCGCCTGGCCGTCGGCTGCCTCCGCAGGCAGCGCGGCAAGAAAAGTGAAGATGGTGATAACAAAGGCAGCAAAAGTGAACCTCATGACCGCTCCTCATAGGCGTCTGCGCACGTAGATTACGGGCGCCAGGGTAGCAATTCCGTCTCGTCCTATGTCCAGATAAAACGGTGTGCGCTCTCCGTCCTTGGGGTCTCCCCAGCCCTTCAGACGGACGTCACCCGCCCGCTCTCCCACCCCCAGGTACAGCTTGACGGATGCCAGCCCGTCCTTCCTGGCGATGTACACGGCATCGCCCGGCAAAGGGTCCTGGTCAGGGTCCGCATAGCACACCTGACCGGATGAAATGCCTGCAGGCACCATTGATTCACCAAACGCGATAACGGCAATGGTATTGGGGCCGACCACGGGCAAAGAGGCGCTGACGGCAACCGGCATGACCTGATTCCAGCCCTGTATGCCGCACGATGCCAGGCCCACCATGGGCACGGCGCGCAACTGGGTATCCGGTGGCGCCGGTCTGTCGCTTACCAACATCTCACCCTCGCCGAAGTACAGCCACTCGCGCGCTATTTCCGGGTAGGCTTCCAAGATTTGCGGTAGCACAGGCCACAGATTGTCCTGGCGCTTGGCGTTCAGGTACCCCTGGAACCTGCTTTGCGCCATGCCAAGGCGCGCCGCAAGGCTCGTCTGCGACCCGGCAACAATGGTTGCTATGCGCCTAACCCTTTCGAATAATTCCATATAATAGTTCTTTTGGTAAAAAAACGAAAAACACGTTGCACTAACCGTGAATCTTGGTTAGTGTCGATTCCAACACATCAGGAAACCTCAAACGCAGGTGGCTACCATGCAATCAGGTATCGCACCGACCCTAACCGAACTTTCACGCCAAGAAAAGCTGCGCCTGTGGATGGACCGCACCGGGGCGACCTTCCTTGGCTTGTCCGCAGGCGTCGGCATAAATCCCGCCGTGTTGGGGCGGCAGTGCAAGCAGGACACCATGCCTGCCCGCAACCACCGTGCCCTTGTGGCCCAGGGTGTTCCGGCGGAGCTGCTGCCCATTCCCCTGGACCAGCGCCCCGGCCCCAAGCCACGCGCCCGCTGCATCTCCTCCACCGCCCCGTCGCCCCCGTCGCCCGTGGCAACCGCCTAGCCGCATCATCCCCTACATTTCCCGTAACTGCGCGCCAGTAAATGAGAAAGGCAAGGTAGGACTCTCATGGATGACTCTCTCCTCGACATCCTGCGCGAAGACGTGAAGCGCGCCCCCAACGGACGCAAGGCAGATCGCGTCGCGGAGTTGCTGGGCAAGGGCTACTCCACGTTGATGAACGAGCTGAACGGCTCCATTCCCGGCCACAAGTTCGGGGTGATGCACCTTGTTCCGCTCATGGAGGCCACCGGCTCGCTCCGCCCCCTGGACTACCTGGCCGGTGCCATGGGCGCGGTGGTCATCCGCCTGCCCAAGGCAGGGCAGGGCGGGGCCACCACGGAGCGCGATGCCGTAGCCGCCGTGCGAGAGTTTGGCGAGCTGATGGCCGCAGTGGGCGCGGCGCTGGACGACGGGCGCATCAGCAAGGACGAGCGCCGCCGCATCACCCGTGAGGGGTACGAAGCGATGCAGGCCATCATGACCTTGCTCAAGCAAGTGGAGGACATGCGCCATGAATGCTGATGCATCCCGCCAAGCCACGCCCCGCACCGCCGGGACCCGCCGCCCTTCGCTGTTCGAACGCTCCCTTGTCGCCCGGTGCCTGGGCACCGAACTGGTCACAGCCCGCCTGAACGAGATGTGGGAGCGCGCCCTGGCCGATGGCGCGCAACTGTACGTCAACGACGGCGAGGGCACGGCCTGCGTGTTCGCGCCGCAGGGTGCGGGGGGGCTGTCGTGAACCGCAACCGTCGTCGCCGTGTGGAGAAGTGCATCGCCTGCTGTGAACGCCTGCGCCTGCGCGTGATGCGCCTGCGCAACGAAGAGGCTGCGGAGCCGAAGACGCGCCAGCAGAAGGACACAGAGGCCGACAGGCTGGGCTGCACCGGCACGCCGCAGGAAAACCTGGACGAGGCGGACAGCTCCCTGTGGCTGGTCACTGAAAAGCTGCGCGAAGCCATCGAATAGGAGGCCCCATGTCCCGTCGTCTGCATCCCTCCGTGGTCATAGCCGAAGAAGCCCACCTGTTGCTGCAACGGGCCGAAGCCTTCGCCGCCCGGCGCGACCTGCACCAGGCGGACAAGGCCAACCTGTGGCCGGTGCTGAACGGCCTGCGCGAAATACGCGACCGCCACCGCGCCCAGCTTGGCCAGCTGTACGACATGGACGCGCCCACGGCCACGGCGACGACGGACGCAACCCCCACATTGGGCAACGCCGCAGGGCAGGGGGACCACCATGCAGATTTCTGACCCGTGGCTGTGGGGTCCAGTCGCCTTTCTGCTGGCGCTGGCCGCATTCAGCTTCCGGATGGCGGCCCGGCAGCGCCGCATCCATCGCGAAACGTCCCCCATCCTCGTCCGTCGGGGGCGAGGCTAACCGCAAGAGCCGCCCCGCAAGGGGCACGCAAGGAGGCTCACCATGTCCAGCCTTACCGCAGCCCGCACCGAGAATTTTGACGATGCCTACGCCCGCATCCGCGAGGCGTTGGGTATCCGCACCCAGGTGCAGCTGGCAGAGGTGCTGTGTATCCGCCAGTCCAGCATCAGCGATGCCAAGCGCCGCGGATCCATCCCGTCTGACTGGCTGCTGACGCTGGGCCTTGATCATGGCCTGCACCCCGTGTGGGTGCTGACCGGCACGGGCGGCAAATACCTTGTGGCGTCCGACCAATCCACGGACATGCTCCTGGGCAGCGAGGTGGACCGCATCAGGGCCGAAGCCGCCGAACGCGCCAGGCAGGACGTCATAGACGGGCTGGGCGTTTCGCGCCTGCTGTCGCTGCTGCGCCAGGCCCTGCCGCAGGATGTGACCCTGCGCATGGAGATGCCCGGCGGCGCCAGCGATGCGGACCTGACCAACGGTATTGGCGGCACCGTGACCGGCACGGCCACCCCGTGCGGCATGATCCGGATGGATGATCGCGCGGGCGCGTCGGGCGCCAAGGTAGCGGCATGAAACCCACGGTAGGCGCCATCGTCGTTGTCGGGGCGCTGCTGACGTTCGGAATTTTAGGCGCGCTGCTGGTTGGCAGCTGCGCAAGAGAGGAAACGAAGATGGAAGGCAAAAGCAGGGACGAAGTGGTGGCAAAGGCGCGCGAGGTGCTGCGCAGCAAGCTGAATGACTTGCAAAGCCAGGTGGATCGCACCGAATGCGCGTGCGTCATCGCCATCATGGCCGACGAACAGGGCGAGGTGTCCGGATCTGTCGTCATGGGCGGCGTGGTCAAGGACCCTGTCCGCTTTGGGGTGTCGCTGGCCGCCAGCATCGAGGAGGTCAAAAAGGGCCTGCGGGCCATCGGCCCCTGCGATTGCCCGGACTGCCGGGCCGCGCGGGCCCACGCGCAAATCAACACCATCATGCGCGGGGCGGCGCAGGCATCCGGCTCGCATCCCGGTTTTGCCACGGGATCGCCGCACGGCCCCAAGGACAACTGACATGGACGCCCCCTGTCCGGTACTGGGCCGCCCGGCCAGCGACGGCGAGTGCGGCACCACCATCCTGGCCGCCACGCCGGACCAGATGGCCCGCTGCCGCCAGTGCGACCGGGGCATTGCCTTGATGGCGTCGGTACGGCGCAAGCCCAGTGACCTGTTGACGCCGTCCTACAAATCCACCCGGCCCGCCGTGGGCACCGCCCCCCGCGCCTTGAAAGACTATCCCACCCCGGCGGCTTCGGCGGCGGAACCCGCCAGCCAGACCGCCCAAGCCCCCGCCACACGGAAGGCACCCAAGGAGGCCCCCATGGCGAATTACGGAAAATGCAAGCAGTGCGGCGCCAAGAATCGCGCGCTGCCCTGTCGCGGTCTGTGCAGCAGATGCTACGCGGCCTTCCGCGAGCTCAAGAAAAAGTGGCTGGCGCTGGGCAATACCGGCGACCCCGCACCGGACTTTACCGGCGAAGACACGGCACCCGACACCGCAGCCGATGCCGCCCCCATCCCCACCCTTGGCCAGCAGGCAGGGCAGGGGGCGCAGGCCGAAGCCGGGCAGCTGCCCGGCAGCGAATGCGCGGACGATGCACAGCAGCCGGACCTGGACGGGTTGTCGCGCGTGCTGGGTGTGCCTGCCGACACGCTGGCGCAGGAGATGGGCTTGGCCGTGCCGGTGCCGCTGGTGGACCACGTCCGGGTCATCGTGGACGGGCAGGACGTCGGATCGCTGGAAGAGTGGAAGGCGCAGAACGACGCATGCGCCATGGGCGATACGGAAGGTGGAGCTGCAGCGTCCTTCGCGGGGGACTACGACCCCGCAGACGATGGCCGTCTTGCCCGCAAGCCGGACGAGGACGCGGAAAACAAGGCGATGTCGGACGCCCTGGCGGCTGCCGCCAACGGCGGCCCCTCCGTCTACCACCTTACAGGGGAGCGTTTCGACCGTGCTGCCGAGGCCGCCGCCTTTGCTTCGGCCAAGGCCGCCATCGCCGAAGAGGCCGCCGTTACCGCAACAGTCGCCCCCACCGACATCCCCGCGCTGGAAACGGCGCTCTCCTCCATCACCGACAAGGTGGCCGCCAGAATGGCCGAGCAGGACCAGCCCACGCAGGCCTCTGCGACCGTGCCCCCTACTGGCGGGCAGGTGCTGATCGGCGGGCGGCTGTTCGCGCCGCTGGTAGCCGAGGGGCGCGTCAGCAAGCCCAGCCTGACGGTGTACCGCAAACGCTGCCGCCTCAATCTGGCCGCCCTGCGCGCCCTGGGTGCCCAGGACCTGGAACGGGGCTACGTGTCCCTCTACTGGAGCGAGGAGCAGGCCCAGCTGGCCCTGCGCATCCTGCCCGCACAGGCCAACGGCGCGCTGCACCTGCGCTATGCCAAGCCCATCAACAAGGGCGCGGAATTTTCCACGCCGGTCATCGCGCGCAAGCTGGCCCTGGACGATGCCGAAAAGGCCTCTTTCAACCTTGCGGTTCAGGACGGCTTCCTGTTGGCCGGTGCGCCCGTGACGGACGGCGCCGCGAAGGCAGGGGGGTAGCCCATGACACAGCCGCAACCCTATCGCGTGGGCGAAACCCTGTATCGCGCGTTCTACCGCCGGGGCAGCGACGGTCTGGAAATCGTCGAAGGGCACGTGACCACGGCCAGTGACCACCGCTTTGTGGTCCAGTGCCGGGGCAGCGAGGAAAGCCACGCCCATACCGCGCCCGCAGGATGGCACCGCAACCGCACCGAGGCGCTTGACCACCTGTTGCGTGGCCTGCAGCTGACACGTGGCCGCGTGGATGCCGACCTCATGGTTCTGGAAGCCAAGATCCAGCACACCCGCGCCCGCCGCGCAGAGATCGTGCGCGAGGATGCCCAGGGCGTGCCGACACGGGCCGGTAACATGAGCGAACAGTGGGGGCGCGCATGAGCGGGGAAACGCAGAAAACCTATCTGAATTTCGAGAGGATTTTCGGCAACGCGGACAAGTACGGCCTGCAACCCCTGGTCAACATGCTGATCGAAGCCTCGAAGGCCGAACGCAAGGCTATGAAGGCATGGGCGGATTCCGACGCGCCTTTCAACAGCCCGGAGGATCAAAGGCTCGATGACGAGCACACGGTAAAGTGGACCATCCGGGAGGCGGAACAGCAGCGCTTGCTGGACGCAGCCGGTGCCTCGCTCCGCGTGAGGGTCGAGGATTTCCCCGCCCCCTCGGGGGCGGGATGGGTGCCCGGCAAGATGTACTACGACGAGGTCTTGTCCGTTTGGACGCTGGAGTGGGCCAAGCAGGAGTGCAACCAGTCATGAGCATCTGCACCGAAGCCGAAGCGCGTAAGAAGACTTGCCCTATCGCTCCGAATAACACTTCGCATCGCCACCTCTTGTGCGGCGCAAGCGGCTGCATGGCTTGGCGCTGGTACAAGCAGCCGGAGACGGAGGCCGTCACCCGCATCCTGTCCGACCAGTACATGGAGCGCGCCGAAAAATACGGCGTGGCCGACGAAGCCAAGGCGGCTGAAGCTGCCAATGGGCCGATTCGCGACCTCCGCATCAGACTAAACCCCGAGAAAAATGAGCGTGCCGAAATGGAGTGGGAGCGCGCCCACACCGCCTTGGCCGAAGCCATGGCCGCCCACCAACCGCCGTTGGAAGACTTTCCCCGGCCCGGCGGAGAAGGGTGGACGCCCGGCACGCCGGAATTTTTTGAAGACGACGAAGAATGGATCCTCACCTGGACGCGCGAAACCGACCCCCGGGCCACCGGCTTTTGCGGGGCGTGCCCTATGCTGCCCGCTGGGCCTGCCTTGGTGTGCCGTGCGGGGCTGGGTTTGCCCGGCTGGATCGACCCGGTGAAGGGCGATGCCGTGTCGCTGGCCCCCGGCAAAATCGTGAGGGGGGAATAGCCATGAAGCCAGCTGAAATCATCGAATCCCTGCGGAACAAGTCGAGAGGGGAGGGGAGTACCATCGTTGGGCGGGGGCAGCTGCGCATCCTGTTCGAACATGCCGACTATTGCGCAAGGGCCGCAGAAGAGGTGCGCGAAATCTGCCGCGAGTTGCAGGACGCCCTTAGCGCCTACATGGCTGTTTGCAATCCGGCAGACCCCAACCCCGTCACCGACCATATGGCAATGTACGTGAAGGCCAAAGCAGCCCTCCAAAGCGCAGAGAAGGTGCTGTAGCCATGTACGCATTCGGACCTACCCCTACCATCTTTGACGCATGCAGTGCCCTTGTCCGGCTGTCGCATGAGCAGCCCGACGACTTCCACGTGTACCGCATGGAGGTGCTGACAGAAGGCGGCGACCATAACGCCATCATCGGTTGGAAGGTCACCGGGGTTCGCTGCATGCCCTACGTGCGCGGGAAGCAGAAGGGGCAACCCAACTACGGCAGACGCCTTGCCAAGCCCATCACGTGCATCATCGCCGCCGGTAAGGCTTCGGCAAAGCTGCGCGAGATGGAAGGGGGGCAGTAGCCATGGCAGCCCGTATTTTCCTTGGCCTGCTGGGTGGAGTTATGGCGTGCCTGGCATTGATCATTCTTGCCGGTATCATCGCCGCATGGCCGGTGGCCCTGACAGCACTTGTGGCGCTTGCCGGGGCCGTGCTGGTCTTGATTGGCATCACACGCGGCTGGTGGGCGCGCATCCGTCTTGATGGCGGCCTGCGCTGGCGCGGCTACTTCGTTGGGTGGAGCTGGGTGCACTCCAACGGCATCAAGGGCAGGAACCATGCCAGCATCGCGAGCTATCATCACCCCCGTTCGATCACGTGGCGCTGGTCGCTCTGGTTATCCTGCGCGCCGCGCCCTGTCCCGATGCGTTTCTACCGGGGGCCGCGCCACCTCTTTTTCTGGCGGTTCCAGCTGCGCTGGCAAGACCACATGTGGATGCGGGGGTAGCCATGCGCGCATCGCTGCAGGATCTGCTGGGCTACTCCTCGGACGAGATTGTGGTGGACCTCTTTGCGGGAGGGGGCGGGGCAAGCCTGGGCATCGAAATGGCCGGGTTCAAGGTGGACGCCGCGGTCAACCACAACCCCATGGCCGTGGCCATCCACCGCGCCAACCACCCCCATACCGAGCACTTCACCCAGGACGTGTTTTCCGTCTCCCCCAGGTGGATCACGCGCGGGCGCCGCGTGGGCCTGCTGTGGGCCAGCCCGGATTGCACCGACCACAGCAAGGCCAAGGGCGGGGTGCCCATCCGTAATGCCAAGCGCCGCGAACTGGCGCGCGTCATCACCGACAAGTGGATTCCGGACCTCAAGCCCAGCGGGTGCCATCCCCGGGTGATCTGGATGGAAAACGTTGAGGAGTTCCAGGATTGGGGTCCGCTAGACTCCAAGGGCTGCATCATCTCCACCATGCGCGGGGCCTCGTTCAAAAAATTCTGCCGCGACCTTCGCCGGCACGGCTACCGGGTAGAGTTCCGCGAACTGCGCGCGTCGCACTTCGGCGTGCCGACCATCCGGAAGCGCCTGTACCTGTGCGCCCGCCGGGATGGCATGCCCATCGTCTGGCCGCAGCCGACGCACGGTGATCCCAAGTCATCGGATGTACAGTCCGGGAGGCTGAAGCCCTGGCGGACGGCTGCGGAAATCATCGACTGGTCGGTGCCGTGCCCCAGCATTTTCGACACGTCGGAAGAGATCATGGCCAAACATGGCCTCCGAGCGCGGCGCCCACTGAAGGAAAACACCCTGCGCCGCGTCGCAAAGGGCATTCAGCGGTACGTCATCGACGCGGCGGATCCGTTCGTTGTGGATCTGTCCCACACGAAGAGTGACGGCTCATACGACTGCTTCCGTGGGTGCGGGCCGAATGATCCGTTGCCGACGATCACGCAATCACCTGGAATGGCCGTGTGCGCACCGGTAATGGTGACCAACACGAGTGGGCATGCCCCCTCGGCTGCTGATGCCCCTGTTCCGACGATCACCACGGGGGGCCAGCAGATGGTTTGCGCCCCGTTTCTGCAGCACGTGCAGCACGCGTCCGCGCCTTGCGGCGTGATGCCTGCTGACGAACCCATGCGCACAATTACCGCCCAGCCAAAGGGCGGGAGCATGGCGCTGGTGGCGACCCACATTCAACGCCAGTTCGGGAACAGCGTGGGGCATGCCTGTGACTCCCCGGTGCACACGATCATGCCCGGCGGGGACGGTAAGACACAGCTCTGCGCGGCCATCCTGAAGCACTATGGGGGCGTGGTCGGGCACGATGCCCGGCAGCCCCTGGGAACGGTGACCACAACCGACCACAACAGCGTGGTCACCGCGTGCATCGTCGGGGCCGGTGGCCCGGCATACGGCGGAAAGCCCGCACCAGTGGACGTCCCCTTGGGCAGCGTGCTCACCGAGAACCATAGGGCCGTGGCCATCTGCAAGATGCGCGGAGAGAACGTCGGACACCCCGCCGACGAGCCGCTGCACACGGTCAGCGCGGGCGGGACGCATCATGCCGTGTCGAGCTGTCTGCTCACCTACTACGGGACAGACCAGGATACGCGCATCGAAGAGCCTCTGCCCACCGTCGTCACCCGCGACCGGTTCGCGCTGGTCCAGGCCTTTCTTTCCGAGTACGCCCCCGGCGACATCCTTCCCTACGTCCGCATCGACAGCGTGATCTACGTCATCACGGACATCGGCCTGCGCATGCTTACCCCGCGCGAGCTTGCCCGCGCCCAGGGATTTCCGGACTCCTACATCATTGATTTTGTCGATGGGAAGCGCGTGAAGAAAGAGGACCAGGTTGCCATGATCGGCAACAGTGTCTGCCCTGGCATGGCAGCCGCTCTGGTGGCGGCCAACTATGTGCCCCAGCGTGTATCCGCCCCTGAAGTCAGCATGCCCCTTCTGGAGGCCATGGCATGAGCACGACGTGCCGCCGTTTCCCCGTCTCCCTGCGCCTGCCCCAAGCCGCGTTCAACGTCCTGGAGGCCAGATCGCACGCCAAGAAACAGACCGTCGATTCCTTGGCCGTCCAGATTATCCTTCAAGCGTTGCTTGAAGATGGTGATGTGTGGATTTGCCAGGCCTGCGGCCATGTGCTGTCCGACCGCATCCCCGCGACGCCCGACCCTGAAACCAACCGGTCCATCTGCCCGGCGTGCGTGCAAAACGCGTCGGCCAACCCCGTTCCGGAGTAGCCCCATGAAGCCAACCGCCGACATCCCCCCCGCCCCCCAGCTGCACCACCTGGGCGGCTATCTGGACAAGCTCCCGCCCATGATCGCGCGCAAGGGGGTCAAGTACTTCACGGGCGGCCTGATCAGCCCCAAGAAGCTGGCCAACGACGATTCCGCAGGCAAGGGGCCGCTGGTGCGCCAGAAGATCGGCGAAGGGGTGGTGTACCCCACGCCATATTTCCTCGCCTACCTGGAAGCACAGGGAGTGCACGTCATTGCTGTTCCCCAGCTGTAATCCCCGCATGGCCCTTGGCCAGCGTGATGCGGGCAAGGGCGCGCTCCCGTTTGCTGCGGTCGCACAGGTGCAGGTAGCCTTCGGTGGTAGTGACGCTGTCGTGCCCCATCAGGTCGCGCAGGGTGTAGATGTCCGCCCCGGCTTCCAGCATTCGGGTGGCGTAGGTGTGCCGCAGGGTATGCCACACCACCCGGTTGCGGGGGTCGTGGGCGTCGGCATTGAGGCCCAGGGCATTGGTAATGCGGCGCATGGCCCGGTTGAGGCCGTTGGGATCGCGCATGCCTACGCCGTAGCGCCCAGGGAACAGGTACGGGTTGTCAGACGGCTGGGACAGGCGCTGGCGCAGCATGTCCAGCGCCTGCGGGAACAGCAGCCCAACCGGAACGACGCGCGTGCGTCCGCCCTTGGTGGAGCGTTCCGACCGGCTGCCGAACAGGATGCGCAGGGTGCCCTTGACGGGATCCACGGCCTGGCGCTGCAGCGCCACCAGCTCGCCAGCACGCGGGCCGGTGTCCAGGGACAGCAGGATCATTTCCAGCAGGGTGGCCACCTCGATGTCATGCGTGCCCGAGTAGTCGAGCAGGGCGCCTATTTCCTCGTCGTTGAGCACCCGCAGGCGGCGGGAATCATGCTTGGGGGGGCGGACGCCCCTGCCGCGCCGCCTGATCACGCCGGGGTTTGGGCCTTCGAAAAGCATCACGCCAGGGTTGTTCGGCGCGGGGGTTTCCAAGGCGTAGTTGTACACCTCGCGCACGGTCTTGAGCACGTGCATCACCGTTTGCGGCGCAAGCCTGGCGTCGGGGTTGTTCTTGCCGCGCCCGCGCAGGGGACGCTTTGCGGCCACCTTCTGGCGCATGTCCTCGATGTGCTGGGGCGTGATGGCATCAGCCCGCAGGGCGCCCAGCTCCGGAAGGATGTGCATGTCCAGCAGCTGCGCGACGTGGGGGCCGCTTACGCGGTTGCCCGCCGCCCACGCTTTGTACAGCGTGGCCAGCTCGCCGAAGGTTATTTCCTTCAGGGCGGCGCGTCGGGCCATGCGGGCGGCCTTTTGTCGGTCTGCCTCGCCCTGGGCGCGCATGTCCTTCATGGTCTGCGGGCCGGTACCCGTGCGGATGTTCTCTTTCAGCTTCGCCAGCAGGCTGGCCGCCACGCGGGTGGTCCACCCCTCGGACGTCCAACCCAGCGTCTCTATGGTGCGCTGGCCACCGCCGCGCCGGTAGCGCAGAGCAAGGAAGCGGTCCAGCTTCTTGCCGTGTCGCCTTGTGGGGTGCTCGCGGTAGACCACACCCTTCATGCCGGGCACGGTGCGCCACACACGCCCGTCTTTCTTGTCGTCATCGTCGTCAGTTTGGTTGCCCATAGGTTGCCCACCCGCCGAGGTTTGGAAGGAATCACAAGGAAGGTCACTACCCCCATGGGAGCATTATTTCAAGCTGTTAAGCATCGCAGGGAACCCGTAGGAGCCGAGGCCTACATACTCCTAAGCTGTAGGCCACAGGTTCGATTCCTGTCGGGCGCACCAGAAAGCAAGAGGATGCGAGATGATGGTCTCGTATCCTCTTTGTCGTTTGGGGCAGTTCGTGTTGTGTTGCTGTTTTGTTGTTTGTTTTGCATGGATGCAAAAAAATAGAATATTTTGACATGGGAGCGTCGGTGTGTGTCCGATTGCCGGACATCTCGCCGTCCCATCCTTGACATTCACGGCGGAAGGTGATGCCGGTACGGGCATGCCGTTTCAGGATTCCTTCACCATGGCGCAGGGCTGCCCACCTTCATCCATCGCGCCTGCCGGCAACGCCGGTTGCCTGCTCGCCGTTGCGCCGGACCAGTCCCGTCCCGTACGCGGGCGTCTGGCCCCCAGTCCCACAGGGCACATTCACCTTGGCAATGCCGCGTCCTTCCTGATGGCATGGCTGTGCGCCCGTGCCGCCGGGGGGCAGATGGTGCTGCGCATGGAAGACATCGACCCGGACCGGTCGCGCCCGGAATTCGCGGTGGACATGGTCCGCGACCTGTTGTGGCTGGGGCTGGACTGGGACGAAGGCCCCGAGTTTCCGGAACTGCCCGATTTGCTGCCTGACCTGCTGCCCGCTTCTTCACAAGACCGGGCGTCTGATCTGTCGCCCAACCCGCCGTGCGACGCGTGCGCGACACCCGGTGCCCACCGCATGCCGTGGCGCGGCGGTCCGCACGGGCCGTATTCCCAGAGCGAGCGCCTTGCCCTGTATGCCGATGCGCTGGCGCGGCTGGAACGTGAAGGGTACGTCTATCCCTGCTTCTGCACCCGCAAGGAACTGCGCTTGCTGGCGTCCGCCCCCCATGCGGGGGAATGCGGCCCCGCCTATCCGGGAACCTGCCGCCAGCTTGGCCAGCATGATCGCGCCCGGCGCCTGGCCGAAGGGCGCCGCCCGGCCATGCGGGTGCGCTGCGCCGACACGGTGATCGCCTTCACAGACCGCATCGCCGGGCCGCAGCGCATGTCGCTGGCCGAGTGTGGGGGCGACTTTGCGGTACGCCGTTCCGACGGGGTGTTCGCCTATCAGTTGGCTGTGGTGGTGGACGACATTGCCATGGGTATCACCCAGGTGGTGCGCGGCGACGACATTCTGGCCAGCACGCCGCGCCAGATATGGCTGTACCGCCTGCTGGGCGAGCCGGTGCCGGAATACGTGCATGTGCCGCTGTTGCTGGACCATGAGGGCGAGCGGCTGGCCAAGCGGCATGGTTCGCTGGCCGTGGCTGCCTTGCGGTCGGCGGGCGTATCGCCGCGTGCCGTCGTGGGGTACCTTGCCTGGCGTCTGGGCTTGCGCAACGCGCCGGAACTGGTCACGCCACACGAGTTGGCCGGAATATTCGACCTTGCACGGGTGGTTCGTCAACCGTTGGTGCTGCCCGAGGATGTTGACGACGTGCTGCGCCGGATGGGGTAGGCGCGACAGGAAGGACAACGGGGGCATTTCGGGTGGCATGTGGTGGATCAAGGCCGGGCTCTGGCCAGACGATGACGATTCCGCCCTTGTGGCAACGTTGCGTCTGCTGCCTTGCCCCTTGTAAGGGGGTTGCTTCGGCGCTCCTTGCGTGCTAGCCAGATTGTCCGCGAACTCCGGCAATGGCAAGGGGTTCCGCCGCCCGACCCTGCGGGTCGGGACCGTTTTTTACTCCTTGGGCGTCGCGTATCCATCCGTTCTGGACGGCACGCCGCGCTCCGACGGGGTATCCGTTCAGCGCCGTCCGCCACTGCCGCGAAAAGGGAGAACAACGATGCCCACCACCAGCAGCGAACGCATCTTCACCCCCCAACGGCTTGCCGCCATGTTTCCGCCAGAGCGGGCGGACGCCTTTTTCGACGCCCTGTATGGCGACGCGGAAGACGGTGCCTACGACATCGCCCTGGCCTTTGAGGGTGAACACGCCAACGGTGTGGAATTCTCGTTTCGACTTACCCAGCGGCCCGGCCACTGTCTGGCCTGCAACCTTACCTACGGGCTGCCGCAGGTATTCGAGCGGCACCCCGTCATTGATCTGCCCGGCGTGGTGGCCAAGATCGCCGGTGCCCTGGACAAGGCCGAAGCAAAGCTGCAATGGCGCCTGCTGCCCACTCGCGAGATGTCGCGCACGCTGCACGTCATTCCGTTGATGGTCACTTTCGGCTGATCTCTCCCCCTGCTTTTCCGGCTGGCGGGGTTCGTGCCGGCTGAGCAACTCCCCAACTGCCATATGACGTCCAACGGGCCGAACCCATGCGGGTTTCGGCCCCTTTTCGTTCCAATGAAAAACCGCCCCTTGCGGGGCGGCTCTGTTTCGATCATGCGAGTGGCGTCGCCTACGGGGCGATGCTGCGCGAAATGAAACGAATGGCTTCTTCGTACAGGTTCGGCGGGGCATAGGGGGTCAGCAGACGGGTACGGTTGGCGCCGACCAGCATGGAGATGATCACCTGTGCCGTTTCATGCACCGGCAACTGACGGATGGAGCCGTCCTCTATGCCTCGGCGCAGTTGGGCTTCCAGTTCGCGCGGAACCTGGTTGAACTTCTCGTACATCATGTCGCGGTCGGTCTTGGTTTTCATGTCGCTGTAGGGCGAACACCGCACAAGCACCAGCCAGTTGGAGGTCTTGTCGATGGAGAAGTCGAGGTAGGCGGTGCAGAAGTTCAGGACCGACTCGTACCCGTTCTTGCCCCGGGCGGACGCATCGCGCAGCACCCCAAGAAATTGCTCAAGCACGTCGATGCCCGCGGCAAGGAACAGTTTTTCCTTGTTGCCGTAATGGTGCGTCAGCAACCCAAGGGCCACGCCGGCACGTTCGGAAATCTTCTTGAAGGTGGTGTCGGCATAGCCGTATTCACCAAAAAGCTCTTTCGCCGCATGAAGCAACGCTTCTTTCTTCGAGATGCTCATATCAACGGCCCGTGGTAGTGCTTGAGGTGTATATACAGGGGCTCCGCATCCTGACGGCGGATGCTCGTCGTGGAGCCGCATAAGAACCGTCGGACCCGCACCCGACGGAACACCGGGAACACTTGAACCTTCGCTCTCTGCCCGGCGAGGGGCCGCGAAGGGCTGCACCTGTGTAGCGTACATGCATGGGGCAGTCAACGCCGCCTGTGCGCACAGTGAAAATGTTGGCGCGGGTTTTGTCAACTAGATTCCTCGGAAATGTTGCATTGTCGTGCGCTGCAGTAACACGCGCACTTGAATGGTTGATCAATCCAATACGGATTGTCGTGCCCTGGCTGCAGAGGGCCGCATAAACGAAGACGGCCCCACAATGGGGCCGTCTCGTGAGGAGTGTTCCGTTGCTCTCCTTGCGCACCGAGGGAACCGACGAACCTGTCCAGGAAAGCGTGAAGGAGGCAGGTGGAGTGCGTCGGGCCGGTTTGTTTGGCCAAGCAACCAATGCCTAGCACCGGAAGGGCGGTGCGTCAAGGCTGTTGGGGTAAGCTAACTGACGGCAGCGGCAGCGCCCTGCGTGAAGAAAGCGGCGCTCAGATCAGAGCCTTGCGAGAAGCTGAAGGTGTGGCGTGGCGCCGCGCACCTGATATTGGCTGGTCAAACAAACAAGACGGCTCCCGTAAAAGGGAGCCGCCTCGGAGAGGAGTGTACTGATGCCAGGAGAGCTTGACCGGCAGGTGCATACCGGAGGGTGGATGGTGCAGATCGCGCCCTAAGCTGACTGGGTGATCAATCAGTGCAAGGAAACTATAGTACCCACTCGGGTGAGTGTCAACACTTCAAACCCTGTCAAGATGAAATTGCGCGAATTTCATTGCGCCATTCGGCAAGGCAACCTTCGATGAAGGCGTACACGGCAGCATGCTCATCCTTGCCGTTGCCGGCAACGGCAAGGGGCGCGGCAAAGCGGAAGTGCACCGTGCGCTGCGGGCGGATGAGGCCAAAGTCCTTGATGGGCCAGCCGGTGCCCCAGGCGTCTGTCTTGAGCGCAAAGGGCACCACCGGCACCCCGGCGCGGCGCGCCAGCTTGACCCCGATGGAATTGAAGGTCTTGGGGTCCAGGGTGTCGCTGCGGGTGGCCTGCGGAAAGATGATGACGGAGATGCCGCGCTTCAGGCGTTCTTCGCCGCCTTCCAGAACGGCCGCCAGGTCGTCGCGGGGGTTCACGCGCCCCACGGTGATGGGGTCGCGCGTGCGCAGGACGTGCTTGAACACGGGATAGTCGGCCAGGCTCTGCTTGACCACGTAGGTCACGTTCTTGTGTGGCTGGATGATGGAAGGCAGCACGAAGGTTTCCAGCGTGCTCATGTGGTTGCCCACGAACACGCACGGGCCTTCAAGCTGCGTGAAGTGTTCCATGCCCTCTATGAGCAGTCGCACACCGGTACGTTCCAGCGCGCGGACCACCTCGATGCTGCTGCCAACCCACGCGGACGGGGAATATTCCCCCCGCTGCGCGGCAGCGGCGGCACGGTACACGATGCTCGCCATCATGGGATAGTACGCCAGCGAAGGGAACAGCCGGGCGATGGGGCCCGCCGCATCGGCAGGGGTGGTGTATGCATCTCCGGTGAACGGCACGGGCATGTCGGGGGCGGGAATGTCGGGAGTGGGGCTTTCGGCGTCGGTCATGTGGCGTATCCCTTTGCGGTCTTGCCGGGCTCGGGGCGCGCGGCTGCGGCATGAAACTGGAGCGGGAAGCGTGCGTTGCATCGCCGTATATCCCGGTGACGGGGAAAGGAAAATACCCTTTGCGGCAGGTTCGGACGACAAGGGGCGTGCCGCGCCGGCCTTCATCAGGATGCGGCGTTCTCCTGCTCCTTCTTCACTTGTCGGAAATTCAGCCCGCCCGAGTCCAGCCCCCGCCCGGAATCGTAGATGCCCACGGTGCGGTCGGTGAACTGCACGCTGCGGGCGCGGCGATAGTAGCGCAGCATGTTGCGGTAGTCTGCCTCGTAGCTGCGGCCCTGCCAGCCTTCGCAACGCACCACGGCCAGTTCGCGGGTCATGCACAGGCACAGCGGGTCGATGTTGCTTTGCCACACCGGGTCGCGCCCTTCCTCGATCACCGGCAGGTAGGCGGCCTTGTGTGCCAGGCTTACGTCGATGCGCGCGATGAGCAGATCCACGTCCGGGTATGTTTCATAGATGAGGAAGGCTTCCGGCGTCAGCGAGTTGTCGTCGTCCAGGAACAGGATGCGCCTGCCGCGCGCTGCCCGCAGCAGCCCGTTGCGGATGGCGTTGCCGTAGTCCTTGTCGGGCCGGAAGTCGAACCAGCGCGTGAAGGCGTCGGGGCGCACCCGTTCGCCCTTCACGCCGTCGAAGCCCACCAGCATTTCCACGTCGCCGGGGGCCAGCCGGGCCTGTTCCGTGGCCGTGCGCACGCTGTCGATGGCCAGCCCCAGGGCCACGGGGCGGTCGCCCCGGCTGGGGGTGATGATGGAGTAACGCGGCGCGGTTTCTGGCATGGGTGGTTCCGGCGGGTATGGCGCGTCGTGCGGTTGGGGGGGGTGTGTCCTGCCCGGCGCTGCGAGGTGGCGGCTTGGGGCGCATGGCAGGCGGCGGGCCGCTACTCGCTGCGCGGCCTGCGCTGGCGGACCAGCCTGCGCCACCAGTTGGTCAGACGCTGCTCGTCCCCGTGTTCCT
Source organism: Nitratidesulfovibrio oxamicus (assembly GCF_015731765.1). Lineage (GTDB taxonomy): Bacteria > Desulfobacterota > Desulfovibrionia > Desulfovibrionales > Desulfovibrionaceae > Cupidesulfovibrio > Cupidesulfovibrio oxamicus. The sequence goes on along the minus strand of NZ_VRYY01000011.1, from coordinate 8,525 downwards.
TGGGCTGGTAGAAACGGCGCTCCGTCAGGCCGTCGGGCAGGTAGTCCTGTTCTATCCAGCCGTCCGGATAGTTGTGGGGGTACTTGTAGCCCTTGCCGTAGCCCCAGTCCTTTTGCAGCTTGGTGGCCGCGTTGCGCAGGTGCATGGGCACGGGCTTCGGGCCGTTCAGCTTTATCTCCCGCGCGGCGTTGAGGTAGGCGGCATAGCTGGAGTTGCTCTTGCGGGCCAGGGCTAGGTGCACCACGGTCTGGGCCATGGGGATGAACCCTTCCGGCATGCCCACGAATTCCACGGCCTGCTGGCAGGCAACGGCCAGCGGCAGGGCCTGCGGGTCGGCCAGGCCTACGTCTTCCGACGCGGAAAGAATCAACCTGCGGCATACGAAGCGCGGATCCTCGCCGCCTTCCAGCAGGCAGGCCAGGTAATACAGTGCCGCATCCGGGTCGCTGCCGCGTATGGATTTGATGAGCGCGGAAGCCAGTTCGTAGTGGCTGTCGCCGTCCTTGTCGTGACGGCTGACGATTTCCGGCATGGCGGCGCGCACGCCCTCCAGCCCGCGATTTTCGGCGGGCAGCCCGGCCACGTACTCCACCAGGTTCAGCATGGCGCGGGCGTCGCCGTGGGCCATGCCGGACAAAAAGTCCAGCACGTCGTCAGCCAGAGGGGCCTCCTGGGCCGCGCCGCCGCGCCTGCCGAGTTCCATCAGCTCCTCCCGGCCCAACGGGCGCAGGCGCATGACGTGCAGCCGCGACAGCAACTGGCGGGTCACGCTGAAGGACGGGTTCTCGGTGGTTGTGGCGAGCATGGTGATTTCACCGCTTTCCAGGATGGGCAGAAAGAAGTCCTGCTGGGCCTTGGAGAAACGGTGCAGCTCGTCCAGCACCAGCACGTCCACCCCGGACAGCGAACGGCGCAACTGCTGCAACCCGGCCTCGGGCGCGCTGAGGCGCAGCACCTTGGTGCCGTGGGCATTGGCCAGCAGCAGGGCCAGCGTGGATTTGCCGCACCCGGGCGGGCCGAACAGCAGCAGGCTGGGCAGCCGTTCGGCGTTCAGCAGCGCGGCAATGCGCGGTGTAAGGTGGGTCTGGCCCACGAACCCGTCGAGGGTGCCGGGCCGGATGCGTTCCGGCAGGGGCTGCTTCAGCGTCACGTCATGGTCTCCGGAAATGTGGGGCAGGCCCGGCAGCGCCGGGCGTGAACACGATTGGTCGGGGCTGCATGGCCGGTCCTGCGCATGCCGGGGGGCACCCGGCCTGCACGCGGACACAGGGGGCAGGGCGGCCTGGCCAGCGGCTTTGCTTCCCTGTATCAGGCCCACCGCGCAAGGAAAAGGTGGATGTGCGGCTCGGGACCGTGGAGTCCGGCGTCCAATGTCGCTCGATGGACATGGCGGACGCTACCCGACGTGTCGGCCCGATGGGGCGATGCCCTCGGGAAGGACGCGCCAGTGCGGCGCGCGGGCGGTCGGTGAGGCGCGCAACAGGCTGGGCCAGCGGCTACCGTCCCTGCCGGGCCCACCAGTGCAGTCCCAGACAGAGCATGGCTGCCGTTTCCCAGCGCAGCACCCGGTTGCCAAGGCTGACGGCCTGCATGCCGGAATCCAGCAGGGCCGATACTTCGCGGTCGGAAAAACCGCCCTCCGGCCCCACCACGAACAGGGTGCGCCCCGGCTGGCCCAAATCCCCGGCGCCCAGCAGCACGCCGCCGGTGTCGCCTTCCCACAGGATGAACCGCTTGGCGAAATCGCTGCTGGCCTCGGCCAGTTCGGCCACGCCGCCGGGCAGGGTGCGCAGTTCCGGCAGCCACGGATTGCGGCTCTGCTTGGCCCCGGCCTCCATCTGGGCGTGCCACGACTCGCGGGTTTCTTCGGGCACGCGCGACTGGCTGCGCTCCGCCTGCCACAGCCAGATGCCGCCCGCCTCCAACTCCACCGCCTTTTCCATCAGCCAGCCTCGGCGCACCTCCTTGCCCCAGCCGATGGCCAGCACCGCCTGCGATGCCGGGGCCGGATGATCGGTGATCGACACCGGTTGCAGGCGCACCAGGGCCTTTTCCGTGTCCGTGACCCGGAATTCGCCCTCGCGCCCCCGGCCATCCAGCAGGCGTACCGTGTCGCCCGTGCGCACCCGCACCACCTTGACGAGGTGGCGGGCCTCCTGCCCTTCGAGCAGGTACGGTTCTGCCCAGCGTTCGGGCGGCAGGAAGAAGGTGCGCATGGGGATGCTCCGGGAGGTATGGATTGTAAGACGGACCGGGGAGGGGGCCTTTTCGCTTTGCGGTCGCCATCCGTAAGGCTCGCGCAAGGCGCTCGCCTAACGGCTGCCGCAAAAGGTCTCCCTCCCCGGACCCCTCCCCCCCAAACTTTTTAATTGGGGGTATAGCAAACAACAGAAGCGACGTAATGCCAACTGGCCTTCGCTGCGGCGTTTGACGCAGCCAGCAGGAAAAAGACGCCGCGCGCTAAGGGGCGGTTTTCAAATTAGGATTTTCGTTTGTTGGCAAGGAAAACAAGCCCGCCATGACGGGAGTATACTCTTATCGTATTCGACCGGAATGGCGGGTGAAGTTTGACGTAGCCAACGGGCGAAAGGACAATTTGAAAACAGCCCCTAGGCCAGTTTGGTCCGGGCAGTCCCCTGCGTATAGAACGGCAGCGCCACGCGGGTGGCTTCCAGTTCCACCTTGGCGGCCTTGATCACGAAGGTCGGGGTCTCGGCATGGGCGGCGGTCACGCGGGCCAGCGCCACGGCGTAGCCCAGCGAGGGGCAGAACGATCCGCTGGTCACCACGCCCGCAACGGTGCCGTCGGGCAGGGCCACCACGTCGCCGTGGCGGGCGCTGCGGCGACCGGGGATGGACAACGCCACCAGCGGTTCGCGCACTTCGCGGTCCGCGCCCTTGCCCACGTAGTCGGCGGGGTTGGTCAGCATGCCGCCGTAGCCCGCTTCCGCCGGTGTGTGGGTGTCGTCCAGGTCGTGGCCGTACAGGGGCAGGCCCACTTCCAGGCGCAGGGTGTCACGCGCGCCAAGGCCCGCGGGCTTCACGCGCTCGTCGGCCAGCAGGGCGGTCCACAGGGCCTCGGCCTTGTCCCAGGGCAGGTACAGTTCCACGCCCAGTTCGCCGGTATACCCGGTGCGACTGACCAGCAGCGGCGCGCCGCCGAAGGTCACGGAGCGGAAGCCGAAGTAGGGCAGGTCGCGGAAGCTTTCGCCCAGCACCGCTTCCAGCACGTCGAACGACTTGGGGCCTTGCAGGTCCAGCTTGCCGGTGCGGGCCGAAATGTCCTCGAAGGGCAGGGATTCGGGCAGGCGCGAGCGCAGGGCGGCGAAATCGCTTTCCGTGCAGGCGCCGTTGACCACCAGCATGTAGTCGTCCTCGGCGATGCAGTACACGATCAGGTCGTCCAGGATGCCGCCCGCCTCGTTCAGCAGAAAGCCGTAACGGCAGCGGCCCGGCTTCAGCGTTTCGAGGTTGTGGCTGACGGCTCGGGAGAGCGCATCGCGCGCGCCGGGGCCGCGCAGGGTGAATTCACCCATGTGGCAGATGTCGAACAGGGCGGCGGATTCACGCGTCTGCACGTGCTCGGCGATGATGCCGGTGGGGTACTGGATGGGCATGTCCCACCCGGCAAAGGGGGCCATCTTGGCCCCGGCGGCCCGGTGCCACGCGGAAAGCGGGGTTTGCAGCAGGTCCGACAAGGGGTGCTCCTTCGTGTCTCCGTTGGGGGTTGGCGCGGTCATGTGGTATGGGGGCGCGCTGCGCCGGGGCAAGGCGGTCTTGCGTCCGGCGCGAAAATTCGGTGCGCCGTGCGGCGCGCGCCAGAAATAGCGCGAGAAGGGATTTGCGGCAACCGGCTGGTGCCCTGTCAGGGATCGGCAGTGGCTGGCAGGGCGAGGTGCCGGGCGACGCAAGTCCACGCGGTTCTCGCGGATGGTGGCGACGATAACCGGCAGCGGTGCGCCGCAGGGCGGCGGCCCGCTACGCGGCAACCTTGCGGGTGCGCTGGATGGCCCGGAACTCGTCCACCAATGATACGAGCTTGCCGTAGTTGCGCTTGATTTCAAGGCCGCCAGTGGTCAGTTCGTCGTCGCGCTTTTCGATGTAGGTGCGCAGCAGGTAGCGGTCATTGAGCATGTTTTCGCCAATGGCGATGACGCTGGATACCAGCGTGTCGAAATAGCTGACGATTTCGAACTTCAGCCCGTGCAGCAACTGCACCGCTTCCGCCAGCATGCGCCGGTAGCCGATGCGCTCGCCCCGGTACTCGCGGTCCTGGATGTCTTCAAGATAGCGCACCTTGCGGGCCTGCTGGATGTAGCTGTATTTGGCCCAGACCTCCTGGTAGAGGTCGTGCAGGTGGCCGAAGGCCTCGTAGTTGTCCGGCGAGAGCAGGTAGTTGTCCAGCACCTTGATGACGTTGGCGAAGAATTCGTCGCTGTAGCCGATGATGCGCCGCTGGTGCTTGGACAGCCACGCATACAGGAACTTCAGGCGCTTTTCGTCCGTGTCGGTGTTTTCGACGATCTCGTTGCGCTTGAAGATGATCCTGCCCGTGTATTCGCCACGGGTTATGTCGTTCAGGCGCAGGAACATGTTGCTGGCGTCCTTGATGATGTTCAGGTCGCCCAGCACCTGCCCTGTAACGGGATGGATGACTTCCTGCGATTCCACGGACAGGGCGCGGTCCTGCCGCACGTTGTCCGGGTTGAACTTGTGCTGCCGGTAGGACACACGCAGGATGACCACCCGCCGTTCGCGGTCCAGGAAATATCCCGCCTCGTCGATGGCGCGCAGGGCCTCTTCCTGGTCGGCGTCCACGCGCACCAGGGCCAGCTTTTCCACGCGGGGGTAGGGGCGCGAATCACCCTCGCCGATCATGGTGGTGATGGTGCGGTCAGACTGCCCCAGCACGCGGATCATGAAGCGTTCGCCCATCTTGTGCAGCCGCCGCGCGAACAGCGCGCTGGAGGTGCGCCGCTCGGACACGATGGGAAAGCCGTACAGTTCCATCAGGTATTGATACACGAACAGCCGGTTGCGTTCGTACATCTCGTTGTCGCCCACGTCGAACTTGCCGATGCGCATGCCGAAGCGCTTGATCTCGCTGTCGAGGTCGGACGGGAACGAGGCATACACCCCGCCAAGGTGGAAATGGCCGAAGCTGTCCAGCGCGAAGACCTGGGCGCGGTCCATGGCCAGCAGAAAGGGCATCAGCGCGGGGTAGTAGTCGAGCACCGAGGTGTCGAACCGCCCGAAGCGCTGGCGGAAGGATTCCTGAAAGGCCTTGGGCAGGCGGGTCTGCATGGCCTGCACGTTGCGGGCGATGACCTGCGATTCCAGCGGGCACGAGGCGCCATCCGCCACGCTGGCCGTATCCAGCACGGGGTGCAGGATGTCGAACTGGAAGACTTCCTGGAAGTAGTTGAGGGGACGTTCGAAGGCCGCCATGCTGAATCCGGGCAGGTGCTTGTATTCCCACAGGTCTGCCTCGAACGAGGGCAGCAGCTCTCGCGATTCCACCAACGGGTAGTCGGCGTGCTCGAAAAAGGGGCGCAACAGGCATTGCTTGACGTGCACCACGTCGAGAAAGCGCTTCAGCGCGGCAAGCGACGTAAGCTCCACCGGTTCGGACAGCAGACCGTCCTCGCGGTAGACGAATTCTCCCTTGCTGAAGGCGTTTTTCAGGGTGATCTTCATGCGCCGTCCTGGTGCCCGTGGCGCTTCGCCATTCCCCTCCGGCATGGCGAGGCGGGTTGCAGTTGCCTCTTTGCGATATCCAAGCCTATTTTTTTTTCTAAAAAAATTCTACCATAATGTGACGGACAATGGTTCAGGCACAAGGGTTTCGCGGTGCCTGCGTATCGTGAATGCCGCGCCACGCCGGGCCATGGCGGGCGCGTGGCTGTTGCGGGAACGTGCCCGGCTTTGTTAAAGCACCGGTTGAAACGGAGCGGTGGACACCAATGGTAGTGCCGCAGTGCGGCAGCGCTCGCGGCGTCCCGGACGGAACTGCGCGGCATCGGACCTGTCCGGTGCCGGTCAGGCGCCGGCCCGCTTGCGCCGGGTCTGGCTGCGGCGTTTTTCGCTTCCCGCCGGTCAGACGCTGCCCGCCCCCCCTTGCGGGTGGCATCGCGCGGGGATACGCTGGCATCCGCCTTCGTTTCATCCCACGGCGGCGTTCCTGCCCGCTACGGCGGTACGCACGCCATATGCCATGAACTCCGGTCACCGCACGGGGCCGGAGAGGAATTCGGATATGAACAGCCAACGTTGCCACGAACGCATTCTTGCCATCATCTGCAGCGTGTTCGACGCGTATTCCGCCGTGCTCTTTCTGCCGGACGGAACCAATGCGGAAAACGCCGCCGATTTTTCCGCCGGTGCCGCCACGGCGGCGGCCACCGCCGCGTTGGACCGCGACAGCCAGTTGCACCGCCTTGCCGCCAGCTTCAGCCTGGGCGACATGGTGGACACCGGCACGGCCATTGCGCCGGGGCGCGGGCTGGTGGGCTGGATCATCCGCAACCGCGAGCCGCTGCTGGTCAACAACTTCGACCAGCGCCAGAGCCATCTTGGCTACTACCGCAGCAACGAGGAGGCCACCATCAAGGCCTTCATGGGCTGCCCCGTGCCCGGCGGCGGCGCTCTGTGCATCGACAGCAAGCGTCAGTATTCCTTTTCGGACAAGGACCAGAAGATCCTGCAGCTGTTCGCAGACCTCATCTCCGGGGTAGAGGGCGTGGTCTGCCAGGGGGCCGGCCAGGCCAGCCTGACCCGCTACTACTCGGCCTTGCAGGTGATCAGTGAACTGCGCGGGCGCATCAGCCGCTGGCCGCAATTCCTGGCCGAATTCCTGCGCCTGATGGCAGAAGCCACCGGCTTCGACCATGCGCTGTTCGCCGCCCGCGACGGCGACGGGCAGAACTACATCCTGGAAGGCGAAAGCCACCAACTGCTGCTGGGCAAGGGCGATGCGCCCATGTACCCCATCGGCAACGGCATCGTGGGCTGGGTGTTCCGCAACGACGCCCCGGTGTACACCGAAGGCACCGACGGCGCACCCATGGCGCCACTGTTCGGCAAGGGGGCGCACATGCCCGCCTTCCGCTCTGTCATGTGCCTGCCGCTGATGATCAACAAGGTCACGCGCGGGGTGCTGTGCCTGGGCCACGGCGATCCGCGCGACATCCCCGACGACCTGCGCGCCTTCACCCGCATGTCGGTGGACCATCTGGCCCTGTTCCTGGAGAACCTGTACCTGAAGAGCAGGCTGCGCGAACTGCTGCCCAAGGCACGGCTGGAACGCCGCGTGCCCGCGCCCGCGCCGCACGACCGTACCGATAGCGATACCGACGACTGACGCCGCCGACGGGCATCGTCGCCCGACACCGCAACCGCGAGAGCCACCAGATGCTGCGCAGACTGTTCGGTTTCCTGGGCAAGGACCTTGCCATGGATCTGGGTACGGCCAACACGCTGCTGTACACCCGTGCCGAGGGCATCGTGCTGAACGAGCCTTCGGTGGTCGCCCTGGAGACCGACCACAACACCGTGCTCGCGGTGGGGCGCGAGGCCAAGGAGTTTCTTGGCCGCACCCCCAAGCGCATCCGCGCCATCCGCCCCATGAAGGACGGCGTCATCGCCGACTTCGAGGTGACGCGGCAGATGATCGCCTTTTTCATCCGCAAGGTCATCAGCGGGTTTTCACTGGTCAAGCCGGGCATCGTCATCTGCGTGCCCACGGGCATCACCCAGGTGGAAAAGCGCGCGGTCATCGAGTCGGCCCACCAGGCCGGCGCGCGCGACGTGCGCCTGGTGGAGGAGCCCATGGCCGCGGCCATCGGCGCCAACCTGCCCATTCACGAGCCGCTGGGCAACATGGTGGTGGACATCGGCGGCGGCACCACCGAGGTGGCGGTGATCACCCTGTCCGCCATCGCCTACGCGGAATCGGTGCGGGTGGCGGGCGACGCCATGAACCAGGCGGTGCAGCGCTACTTCAAGGAAGAATTCCAACTGCTCATCGGCGAGAACACCGCCGAGCGCATCAAGATGGCCATCGGCTCGGCCTTTCCCCTGCCGGAGCAACTGATGGTAGAGGTTTCCGGCAAGGACATGGTGAGCGGCACCCCCAAGGTGGTGCGCGTCACCGACGGTCACGTGCGCGAGGCCCTGCAGGAACCGGTGCGCATCATCGTCATGGCCATCCGCAAGGCGCTGGAAAAGACCCCGCCGGAACTATCCGCCGACATCGCCAGCAACGGCGTGCTGCTGGCGGGCGGCGGCGCGTTGCTGAAGGGCCTGGGCGCGCTTGTCTCGCGCGAGACGCGCCTGAAGGTCATCATCGATGACGACCCGCTGACCACCGTGGTGCGCGGCACGGGCCGCACCCTGGACGACGGCAAGTTCTACCGCCGCGTGTACATCAACTAGGCGTCGCCCTGTGGCGGGCCGCGGGCCGGGCCTCGCCGGGGGGCGGTTCCGCACGCCCGCAGGCATGCAGGCAGGCCGCAAGCACGGGCGCG
>NZ_VRYY01000111.1 GCF_015731765.1 Nitratidesulfovibrio oxamicus | reverse complement strand
CGCGCTGCGGGCCGAGGCGGGCCGCTGGCCCCGGCTGGTGCTGGCCGTGCATACCCCCCCAAGGACAGCCTGTGCGACAGGCTGGGCAACGGCGCACACGTGGGCAGCCCGGCGGTGCGGGCGTTCATCGAGGCGGTGCAGCCGGACGTGTGCCTGTGCGGGCACATCCACGAATCGCGGGCGGTGGACCGCATCGGACGCACCGTGGTGGTGAACCCCGGCGCGCTGGGCGCGGGCGGCTACGCCGTGGTCACCGCGCCGGAGGGCGGCCCGCTGACAGCAGAGCTGAAGGTGCTGCGAGGGTAGCAGGGCAGGGGCGGGTGCTCGGCTGGGCGGACCGTGCCACCCGGCCCGCGCGGAAAAGCTGGTTCCCTCTGAAATTTTTGTCCATCCATGTCAGGGTGTTGTTTGTCTTCTTTAATGTTTTTTCAATTTTCTGTTGACACCGGGGGGCGACGGGCATACTTCTAACGACCCGACGGCAAGGCCCTGCCAACGCCGCCGGACCCGAATTCCGCAGGTGACGCGGGGTGGAGCAGCTCGGTAGCTCGTCGGGCTCATAACCCGAAGGTCGTCGGTTCAAATCCGGCCCCCGCAACCAGAAAAATTAGAGGCTTACAAGGATATCCTTGTAAGCCTCTTTTTTGTTGTTGGCGTTTAGCCCCACTATAGCCCCACCTTTTGCTAGGGGTGGTTTGGGATGGTAAGGGATAAGCGCTTGGTAAGGGGCTGTGCTTCCGTCAGTATTGCCCCTTAAATGGCTGTGGGGCGTTTTGCTAGTTGTCTATGGAGCTCACGGAATGGCTAGAGGGGGTTGGTATGAGCGATATGAAAAAGTATGAGGGGTCTATTTTTAGGGGGTATCGGTATCGTATCGTCGGCGGTGGGAGCGAATGGTTTGGCGAAGTTGTAAATGTTCCTCAAGTGACGAGTGTGCGCGGAAAAAGTAAGTATGCGGTTAAGTCTTTGTTGCGTAGGGGTATCAGGGAGTACGTTTGGGCGTGTGATGATTGTGGAGTAATTCCACAACGCTCGTGCGCCACGGTAGAACTTTTGAGACACATAGATATGGATGGTGTTTGTAGTGAAGAAATGGTTTCTCTTTATACTCTTTTGTGTAATCATGGTGTCGTTTTTACTGATGTAATATGGCTTTTCTCGAATGAGAATTTCGTCATCAAGAGGAGAATGTTAGAGAAGGTTGTTCTTGATGCTAAAGGCGTCGGGGGTGAAAGGCTGACTTTATTTATTAATATATCAAATTTTGGTGGTGAATGTAGTATTTCAAGGCAACCATATCCTGATTTTTTTAGTGTTTCGATAGATAATACTAGGGGTGTTATGGAGGTGCATTTCTTTGATATTGAGGAACATAGGGAAAGGTACTGTTTTGATGTCAATATTGAGACGCCATCAGGGTTAAAGGTTGATGCTGTGAATGTGTTTCGTTCTGGAGATGGCAGAAATTCTGTTTTTTATGGGTATACGACATTGTCAAGAGAACGTTTTTTTAGCTTTAATATTGTTGCTTTTGAATTTTTTAGGTCGGCATTTGGACTTCCAAAAAAAATGTGTGGATCTGATATAAGGGGTGTTGCGATTTGCGCTCATGCTTTTGTAAATGCGGTAGTGGGGAGAGTCTATTTTTCGGATCTTGGGATGGGGCAATTTTTGAGAGAATGCTGTGAAGAAGCATCGCTTTATCTTCAGAGTTTTTATTTCATAACGAAGTATAAGGTTGGTGGTGATAGAATGTTTCGATGGGCAAGTGTTAACCATTTTCGAGAAATTTTGCAGTGGTTTGACTCTGATGCATTGCATAAAGATGGATATTATAAGAATATGATCTGTGAATTGTGGAAGTCGACTAGGGGTAGTGGGAGTGTTTTAGACACGATTATAATAGAAATTATAGCAATGCGATATGAAAATAAGCGCAATAGTGATATATATGAACGTGTTGTTAGGATGTTTGCGAAATGCGGTGAGCACGGTTTTAAGGCAAGAAGGGAGTTAAAGTTTAATGATTCTGGTAGTATTTCGCAAAAAATTAGTAACGTTATTAATTCAAAACCGGTGAAATTATTTATTGAGAGTAATTTATTTCCTCAGCCATTGGGGGATAAAAGGGCGTTGTAGTCTTCAGAGGGGTGCGTTTGTAAATTTACATTCACAGAGTGATCTTGATCTGATCTTGAAAAAGCACATGTGAGTATATGCGAAGAGGGGGGAAGCGTGGTCTGCCCTCCTCTCGCTTTTTCCTGCAAATCTGTTTTTATATATCTTATATTGAGTTGTGAAGGTTTGGTTGTGCGGTTGTAATAGATTGATATTCAAGAATTAAATGCATTGGTGCTAACCGTGAAACCTCGGGTGTGCTAGCCGTACTTTGGCTAGAGTTGGTCCTGTGTCACCAACTCAGCCTAAAGGGAGGCAGTAATGACGGACCTGTTGAGTCGTATGGATTTTCCAGCCCTCTTTCCTCGAGTGGCTGTCGGGCGTCTGACAAGCGGCATTATTCAGCCAAAGACGTTGGCGAACTTAGACAGTCTTGGCTTAGGCCCCAGCAAGCGTTGGCGCGTCGGGCGCAGCATCTTCTATGAGCGGGATTCGTTCATCGAATGGTTCGCTAGCCGGGTGAAGGTGCCTGAATCCAAAACTATCCGGGGCGGCAAACCTGCCCCCCAAAGCCGGAGCGCTGAGGTGCTTGGCTATCTTACTGATGGTTTTGGAGTGGGCTAAGCGTGTCCGTGATTGGCCGCGTTGCTCCTGACCACGCTTTGGTGTGGCGCGGCCAATTCCTATCTTTACCACGAGTGCCACGAGGTATGTATGTATACGAATCATTATTCGGGTAGGACTTGTACATTTAGTCCAAGGTTTCGTGAGTACTCCACTGAGCAGGCCGCAGTTCGGCGTCTATCTATCTTGGAGTACTTGGCGCGTGAAACGGTCGAGATTGAGCTTCGCAAGAACCCACAAGCTTCTTTCGATCGTTTGGATATTTCTATGTCGAACGATGACTTCAACGTTGAAATTGATCCAAGAAAAAGAGAATATGGGTCATGGTTGCACTATTCAAATGGTCGGAATGGGCAAAGTTTGGTCGATTTGGTGACGTTACATTTAGGGTTCGACACTATTCGTGGTTTTTTTAGAATTGCGGCATTGTTGAACATAGACACGAGCCCTGAGGCGCGCTTTTTTCAGGGGTGCGACCCCGGTTGGCATGAGTGCAGAGTCGGTGTTGAGGCTAGAGGTTTTAAAAGAGGTGCGAATAGCTATCCTTACTATAAGTTGAATAATGCAAGTGGAGTATTTTACCATTATACAAAAGATAATGGTGATCTGAGAGGAGGTGTTGTTAAGTTTTTTGATGAAAAAGGAACGGTCTTTAAGCTCCCACTCGTCAAGTTCTATAAGAGTAATAAATACAATTCTTGTCATACAGAGTGGCAGTGGCGCGCATTTCATGGGTGTTTTCCGTTGTTCGATCTGCATAAACTTGTAGCAGGACCGCTGCATACTGTGCTTTGCGCCTTGGACGAGGAAACAGCTTCTCAGATATCATTGGATCATGGGTGGCTCGTTAAGAGTGGCGTAGTCCCTACTACTTGGCCTGGAGGGCGGAAGGGGATTGCTTGCACTGACTGGAGCGCGTTGAAGGGGCGCGAAGTGCTCCTACTCCCGTCTTATGCCGCGGATGGTTACCGCCAGATATATGAAGCCAGCCGAGCCATTCAGAAAGCCGGGGCAGGACGAGTTCGGATTCTGTCACGAGAACCTCAATGGGATTTTCGTGGAGAAACGGAGCGCTTTGCCCATGACCTCGCGTTTTGGAATGATCCGGTTCGAAGGCTTTCTCCCAGTGCCTTTTGCGAAGAGGCTGAGCGCCTCTTTGGGCTGAATCTTGATGGCCAAGTGGAAACTGCATTCCAAAGCAAGTCCCTGGAGACGCTGCTGGCGATGCCTGAAGAGCCACGGCCATACGTGCTCAAGCCAGTTATGCTGTGCCCCGGCTTGATGATGCTGGTCGCGGGAACAGGGGTTGGGAAGACCTGGGTCGCGTTAGCAGTTGCGCTTGCCGTGTGGAAGGGGACTTCTGCGTTAGGCGGGAAGTGGACAGCTTCCCGCACACGGAATGTGCTCTACCTTGATGGTGAGATGGGCGAGAGTGCGTGCAGGGAGCGCTTGAATGCCTTGGGTCAAGCTCAGGGACATACGGTAGACGAAGAAATCGGGGGAAAGGGGTTCGAGTTGCTTTCTACCATGACAGAAGGCAATGCCTTGCCTGACCTTGGTACGGAGGAAGGCGGCAAGGCCCTGCTGGGCTGGATCGACAAGCGGTTCCCGGATGTCGAGTTCATCGTGTTCGATAACCTGTCGACCTTGGCCCCGACGGCATGCGGCAACAGCACTGAGTGCCAGGAGGCATTTCGCGCGTTGCTCAAGAAGTTGAAGGCGCGGGGGATTTCTTGCCTGATTGTGCAGCATACCTCGAAAACGGGAGACCAGCGTGGCAGCAACGCCAAACTCGACATATTGGATGCCGTGGTGAAGCTTGATCGGACCAGCAAAAAGGGCACCGCCGAGAAGACCACGACGATCACCGTTTCGTACGAAAAATGCCGTAACGCGTTCGGTAGTGATATAGAGCCGTTTACAGTGGAGCTATCGCCTCCGGACGGGCTGCTAGCGACCTCGGCTTGCGAAGGCCAGACCAAAAAAAAGGCCCCGGATGTGGACGGCCTCCAGCCTGCTTGGCTTGAGGATGCCAAGCGCATGAAGCAAGCCGGCATGGGTTTCCGGGAAATTGCTCTGGAACTTGTCAAATTACACGGCAGTGCCCCTAGCCATGAAACAATTAGAAAAAGGCTAAAAGAATTGGAAGAATAGCTGCAGGGGGAGGCGCTGGCCTCCCCCTGTCTCATTTCATGAACGACTCTCGCCTTCAGGCAGCGCCAACGGTTCGTCCTCGCAGTCCTCCGTTCTCGTGGTGCCTGTCTCTGACAATATGGCAGCAGCGAACACGCCAGCGACACCGGCCAGGCAGCCGCCAAGAAACACCCAGGCCCTGTTTATTCCCTTGTCCTTGGACTCGTGCTCAGTCATCGATGCTCTCCTTGACGACGTTAAGTACCGCGATGGCTATGGCGATGATTGATCCCCAGCTTATGCCCATATTCTTCTCCTCGGGGTGCGGACCTTCGGACAATCCGCGAAGAGGACGCATTCCGCAGGCGGCAGAAGGCATTTCTTCCACGGCCAGAACCGGCACAGGTACATCCAGCGCATATGGCCTCCTTGTCGGGGTGTTGAAAGAAAACGGGGAGGCGTGGTGCCTCCCCGTTGTTCGTTGCCAGTGTTTTTCGTAGTTGCATCATGTCGCGCGCCTTCCGACCAGCGCGCCCTGCAACAGGCCGAACATCGCCGGGGCAAGTTCGGCCATGGTGTTGATCGTCCGGTGCCGTCCCGGCAGATGTTGCAGGATGTTCACCGCACTGATGCCGATGGCGTAGACCTCGAACCCCAGCCGTTCGGCGTGCCGAATGGCTTCCAGGGCGCATGTCGGCGTATCGGGATCGCCATCGGTCAGCAGCAGGATGAGCTTGCGGGCCTCACGCAGGGGCAACATTTCCTGCATCACCCACCACAGGGACTCGGCCAGTGGGGTGGTCCCCACGGCTGCCACCTTTAGTCTCGGATGTACCCGCTGTCCGTGCCGCACCAGGCGGCCCACGGTTTTCTGTTCCGTCGACGCCGGGTCATGGCTGGCCGGAAAGGCGGTGATAGCCACGTTGATGCTGACGGTCTCAAGGGCCGAAGCCACGGCATGGCAGGCCGTGCTAGCCAGTCTGATGTTCGGGGTCATGGACCCGGAGCAGTCGAGGAGCAGATGCACGGCGGTGTTGATGCCGACGCGCGTTCCCTTGCGCATGAAGATGCGAGCGTCATCCGTGGCGATGCGGTGGAGTCTGCGCGGGTCTAGTCTCCCGCTCCGTGCCCCGTGGGTCCGGCTGATGGTCGCAGCCTGCAACAGGCCATGAAGGCGCGTTCGCAGGGCCGTCGATGCCCGTTTGGCCTCGGCGATGTCGTCGGGGTGCAAGTCCCAGCTTACCTTGTGGGTAACGGTGGCCACGTTTACGGGCTGACCGTCGCTGGCGGGAGCCTCACGCTTCAGGGCCTTACCAAGGATTGCCCCGAATTCCTGCGGAAGCTCGTCCTCCTGGGCATGCAGCAGGTTTCGTATCCGTTCCCACGGTGATGCCGTGGGCTGGTTGCCATTGCCAGCCCCACCCTCAGGGTCACCCCCGGCCTGGCTGGTGTCCGGATTCGTACCTGACGCGGATGGCGGCGTTTGCGTGGCCTTGCCCAGTTCCGCGACGATGGCCCGCGCATGGACAATGGCCTCGGTAGTGGATGCGCACGAGGTGCGTACTGCTTCCACAGCGCAGGCCATGCGGGTAAGTAGGCCAGGGCATACCTTGTTGAGACGGACCGCAATGGTGTCGCGATGCTTTCCGATGGCCGGGACGTCCCACGCCCGAACCGTAAGCAGCAACCAGTTCAGGAACAGAACTGCGGGTTCATCCGTTGTTCCTGTCGCCTTGCCGCCGAAGAAGTGTTCGATGAGCCAGTCGAAGTTCCCCCGGCAGCCGGGGAACGCCGTGACCAGCCGGTTTTCCACCCTCCAGTCCTCAATGATGTTCCACACATGGTGTTCAAGGGGGGTAAGGTTCGCGGCCTTCAGCGCCGTGAAGTCGGTATCCCGCAGGTGGGCGGCCTCATGGTCGATGTAGCCACGGGCCAGTGCGAGGAAGATGTCGGGCACGTCCACCGGCAGTGCGGGAAGGTGGATCGTCGTGCCGTCCGTGTAGGCCTCCGTGCCCCCGATGGTCACGGTGACGCCGTATTTCCTGCCGAGCACGCTCACCACCAGCGGCAGCGAGCGCATCACGGCGCGTGTATCCAGCATGTTGTCCTCCGGATGCGAAGAGGCTCCGAAGCGTGGTGCTCCGGGGCCTTTCGTAGCTGGTGTATCTGATGATCAGGCGGCGGTGCCGAACAGCCGCCAGTACGGTTCGAAGCTGGCCGCCACCAGCGCGCCGATCTGCCCAGGAAGGGGGCGTAGTCGCCGCGCACCCCAATGGCGTCGAGGTTCTCGTAGTACGCGGCCCGCTATCCCACCGGTATGATCACCGTGGGGAACCTGGCCCGCATCGGTTTAAGGCTCATCAGCAGCAGGGTAAGGAAATCGGAAAGGGATCGAGTTGGCGTTCCAATGTTTTTTAAGCTTGAAAAGTTCGTTCGAATGAACTAATTTAACCTTACCTAAATGAGGAGCATTGTCCATGACGACCAATCCAGCCGCACCGAGTGGACACGAGGCCCGAAGTGTAAAGACACGCTCACATCTGATCGAAGCAGCGATCACGGTGATTGGTGCCGTGGGCTACGAGGGCGCAAGTACACGCGCCTTGGCAAAGGCTGCAAAAACGCCTCTCTCCGCCATCCCTTATCACTTCGGAGGAAAAAGGGAGCTTTATCTCGCTGCGGCACAGATGATTGCTAATTATGCAGCCTGCCGCTTCGAGGAAGCGGTAGCCATTTTGGAAACCGCTGAAGCTGCAGAAAAGGCCATCCGTTTCGAGGAAGCTCTCATCAGCATTCTGCATATCATTCTGAAAGATGCTGAGCCTCACTCGTGGACATCATTTATTGCGCGTTGCGCCTATGACAATGACGAAGCTTTCGCGCTGATTTACGACCGTGCTATCGCACAGTTGCTGGAGCGCTTGGTGCAGGCTGCAAGCGATGTCTCCGGCCGCTCCCTTGGTGATGAAGCTTTGCGATTGCGTATCAGTGCGATTTTAACGGCGGTCATCAGTTTCAGATTTCTACGCGGCATCATGCTGCATAGCATGGAGTGGAGCCAAATCCAGGACGACAGCATCCACCAGATTGAAGGCATGGTCCGTGATCTCTGTCGTAGCGACTTCCTTGCTATCCAAGCTCCTCAATAACGTTTCCGACGGAATAGGTTTTACTCTGTAGCCTTCTACTTCAAGCAGAAAAGGAAACACGCAATGAGCAAGCAATCCTACGCGCATGAGGCAGTCGCTTGGGCGAAACAGCGTCTCGATGACGTGGACGCGATCATACTCGAGGTCGAAAAGGCGACCGGCAGGCTGGCGGATAACGCCCGCAAAGAGGCTGGCGCTGCGTTGGCGCGCCTTAAGGAGTCTCGCGCCAAGCAGCAGAAATATTATGACGAACTGCGCGCAGAGGTGCACGCTGTGGCGGGCGGCGTCGAGAAAATTCAGGATGCTCTCGAAACTGAATGGGTCGAGGTCGAGGCCGCCTTTCAGGCGTTCCTGTCCGCCTCGAAGGATCACGCCGAAACAATGCGCGATGTTGTTGTTGCACGCGCGCAGGCGCAGCGCCGATCTTGGGAGGCATCCTTGAAGAGTTTGCGCGAGCAGGCAGATGACGTCGTGGAGACAGCGCGTGGAGAACTGGATGCGGCGATTAAACACCTTTCCTACGCGGCAGAAAAATTCCAAACGCGGATCAGCGAGGCGAAGGACGCAGGGGACGAATCCTGGACTGCGGTGAGAAACGGACTCTCGCAGGCCAAGGCGGTTCACGATCGCACTATTCAAAAGATCAAGAACGCTTTTTCGAGGCTGCTCTGACTGGTACGCCTCTGTGGTCTTCACAACAACGCATTGCATTGATGTCATCGCATTTCAATTCAGTGATGCGCAGAAGATAAAGAGGCTGAGAATATGAAGCACATTTGCTTGAAAATTTCAATTGTTATTGCAGTATTCGTCCGTACTGTCTTATATCCGGGAAAAACGATTGCAGACTCAGGTGTGAGCATCGGAATTTCTCATGGGGATGAAAACTCGCAAGCTTACGATATCGCCTTCCAGCAGGTTTTAACTCCCGTATATTCCAATGAATATTTTGATATCGGCCCTCTGGTTGGTGCCGGGATATCGCTCTGGGAGCACCCGGACAAGGCTCTGTGGGGCGGAAACGTGAATGTGGGAATAATGGGAGTTTTTTCCGGCGGAGACGCTTGGCGTCCCTTCATTGCAGGGACCCTCGGTTTGGCTGTTCTTTCCAGTGACGAATTTAATGATCTAGACTTGGGATGCCGAGTGCAATTCCGCTCAAGGGGTAGCTTGGGGGTGAAGTTCGGCGAAGGTTTTCGCCATGTGCTGCAATGCGATGTCACGCATTATTCAAACGGAGGCATGGCGGGAGAAAACGATGGATATAGCACCATGGGCCTGTCCTATGGGGTTACATTTTAAGCGACACAGTATCATTTTGGAATGTTACATCTAGTTTCTCGGGTTTCAGTTCTCATGTCAGTTCCGGAGGCTGCTCCGGTTTCTCACGACTCCGCGAACAGCTTCTGGTTCTCCCCTGCCGCCTGCCGTTCCCTCCGGTAGGCGGTCAGTTTTTGGATCAGGCCAAGGTTTTTGCCGATCAGCATGCGCCGGTCCATGGGCAGGCGTAGAGTGGCGCGCAGGGCCGTCTCGTCGTAATTGGTCTGTTCCACATTGTCGAACCCGACCGAAGCGCAGAGCAACTCCACGTTCTGGTACATGGAGCCCGCGTGCTTGGCAGAGTACAGTGGACTTCAGACGTGCTGGTCACGGAAGACTGGCGCGTCAGCCGCAGGCGCAGGGCGGCGCCGGTCGTGCGGGTCAGGCCTCCGTGCTCTTGATGGCGCGGTGACGCCGTATTTCCTGCCGAGCACGCTCGCCATCAGCGGCTGCGAGCGCATCGCTGCGCGTGTGTTCAGCATGTTGTCCTCGGGTGTGAACGACCTCGAAGCATGATGCATCATGGCCGTTTGAGTGCACAGGGTGGTCGATGCTTTAGACCTCGCCTTGACAGGTGGGAATCGCTGCTCTACCCTGTTACTTAACGAACGATCAGTAAGGAGGTGAGCCATGCAGCCTTTCGACACGCGAACAGCGATATTGGATGTCTCCGCCCGCCTTTATGCGGACTTGGGGTACAGCGCCGTCTCCATGCGGGACGTGGCGGGCGTGGTCGGGGTCACGTCCGCCAACCTCTACCACCATTTCAAGGGCAAGGACGAACTCATCCGCGAGGCGTTGGCCCATGTCTTCACCCAGAAGACCGCCCCGCTGGCCGAACTGCTGGAGAGACCGGACGTCACCGGGGAACGGCTTGAAGCCTTTGTTGACCACTTTGTTCGGTTGCTGGTGGAAGACCGGGTGTTCTTCCGCTTGCTCGTGCGCGAACTGGTCGACGGGGACGGCGTCCGCCTCAGGGATTTGGTGCAGTCGGTGCTCGAATACCCATTCCGCCTCGTGGTCGGCCTGACCGATCCGCAGCAGCCGGAGGGCGAGCGCGTCCTCATGGCCGTGTCCATTCTCGGCATCATACTGGGGCACGTGCAGTTGGCGGTCCTCCTCCCCTACCTGCCGGGGGGACAGCCGGAGCATGCGGATTCTTCCGTCATAACCCGACACGTGTCGGCTGTCCTGCGCCGCGTTCTTGACGGCACGGCGGAGAGTATTTGAGATGCATGCCGCTTTCCGTGGTGCCTCCCTCATGGTCCTGTTCGTCTTTCTGGTCGCCTGCGGGGAACGGACCGAGAAACGGGCGCAACCGACCGTACCGACCGTTTCCGCCGTGACCCAGGTAGATATGGTGGATGTCCCCGTCACCCTTACCGTCCCAGGCACGGTCATTTCCGATGGACGCATCGATGTGTCTTCCCGAGTTGTCGGCTTCATCCGGCGCCTCGACGTCCGGGAGGGGCAGAGAGTCTCGCGGGGCGATCTGCTCGTGCGCATCGACCCTTCCGATATCGATGAAGCGATCCGTCAGGCTCGGGCCGGGGTCCGGGCGGGCCTCAAAGATATGGACGATGCCGAGAAGGATGCGGCGCTGTTCGCGAGACTGGCGTCGGAGGGTGCTGTCGCGACCGAAACGTTACGAAAGGCGAACGTGAGGGGCGACATTGCCCGCGCGAACCTCGACAAGGCCCGGTCTGTTCTCGCTGCCGCCGAGGCGCAGAAAGGCTATGCCAGCATCACCAGCCCGGTGGACGGTGTCGTGGTTTCCGTCGCCATGCGTTCCGGCGAGATGGCGGCGGCGGGGGCGACCATTCTCACCGTGGAATCCCGCGAAGTGCTGCTGTTCAAGGGGTTCGTTCCGGAAAGCAGGCTGGCGGAGATCGATCCCTCGGAACCCGTCCGGGTGCGGATAGACACACTGAATGGCACTCCGTTCCAAGGGCGGGTCCGGGGCCTCGTCCCCTCGGGAGACGAAATCACCCGTCGCTACGAGATCAATATCGTCCTGCCGGACAATCCATCCCTCGTGCCGGGCATGTTCGGCCGCGCGGACATCGTACTCGGCACGCGGACCGTGCCGGTGATTCCTCGCAGCGCACTGATCCGCCGCGGCGGCCTCGACGGCGTGTTCGTGCTCGACGGGGAGACGGCGCGGTTCCGCTGGCTGCGCACCGGTCGGATTCTGGACGATTCCGTCGAGGTTGTCGCGGGATTGTCGGGCGGCGAGCGGATTCTGACGGCCGCGAACGATACGGTGCGCGACGGCTCGCTGATCGAAATGACGGAGAGCGGACGATGAGGACGCCCCGCCTGAACATGGCCGGGCGTATTGCGCAGGTCTTCATCACCTCGAAGCTGACCGTCGTCTTCATCGTTGCCGTGGCCCTGCTGGGCATCGTGGCGGTGCTGCAAACGCCGCGCGAGGAAAACCCGCAGATAATCGTGCCGGCGGCGGCGATCACGGTCAGCTTGCCGGGCGCTTCGGCTGCGGAGGTCGACGAACTCGTCGTCACGCCGCTCGAAGGCATCATGAGCGAGATGCCCGGAGTCGATCACATCGAAAGCACGGCGCAGAACTCCCTCGGCATCGTGCAGGTGCAGTTCAAGGTCGGCGAGGATAAGGAAGAATCTCTGGTCAAGCTTTACGACCGCGTGCTGGCAAGCCGCAGCCGCCTGCCGGCCGACGCGGGAATGCCGTTCGTGCAGAGCGTGGACGCCGATGACGTTCCCATCGTGACTGTTACGCTGTCCTCGTCCCAGTACGACGATTACGCCCTCAACCGCATCGCCGTGCGTATGGCTGAACGGTTGCGCAGCACCGAAGACGTGTCGGTGGTCGATGTCAAGGGCGGCCGGGAGAGGGAGATATCCATCGAACTCGATCCGGACCGCCTGCAAGCCTTCGGCGTAACGCTGAGCCAGGCTTATGCCGCCTTCACCGCGAGCAATCTCTCCGTGCCGTTGCAGCCCACGGTGCGCGACGGCAAGGTCGAGGCCATCAAGCTGTCGGCTTCCTTCACATCGGCCGGAGATGTCAGTCATCAAATCGTCGCCATTCATGACGGTCGCCCCGTCTATGTATGTGACGTCGCAACGGTCACGGACGGTCCGCCGACCGAGGTCACGGCGTTCAGCCGCTTTTCCTTCGGGCCTGGTGATCCTCGTTTCGGCGAGACTGATTCGACGGACATGCCGGCCGTGACCATCGCCGTCGCCAAGAAGAAAGGCGCCAATGCAGTGACAGTGGCCAATGCCGTGATCGACCGTGTCGAGCGCATGCAAGCCTCCTTCGTTCCTAGGGACATCCAGGTGGTCGTCACGCGCGACGATGGCGAGAAGGCCAACGACGCCGTGAACCTCCTCCTTGAACACCTTCTCATTGCCCTCGGCACGGTCGGGCTCGTGCTGATCTTCTTCCTCGGTTGGCGCGAGGCGATGATCGTCATGGTGACGGTGCCGCTGATCCTCTCGATCACGCTCGTCGCCAATCTGCTCGGCGGGGTGACCATCAACCGGGTGACGCTGTTCGCGCTCATTCTGGCGCTGGGCATGCTCGTGGACGCGGCCATCGTCGTCATCGAGAACATCCACCGTCACTACGGATCGCAAGGGGCGCGGATGAGCAAGGAGAGGGCGACGGTTCTCGCCACCAACGAAATCGGCAACGCCACCAATCTCGCGACCTTCGCAGTGATGCTGGTCTTCATTTCACTGCTTCTTGCGTTGACCGGCATGCCGCGACAGTACTTTTTCCCCGTCGCGATCACGGTTCCGGTGGCGATGGCAGCTTCTATCGTTGTCGCCTATATCGTCACGCCTTGGGCGGCCAATCGCTGGTTGCACCGCCAGGATATCCAAGAGGAAGATACGCATGCGCAGGACGCCGGCCACGGCGAGCCGGGAAGGCTGGAGCGCCTCTATCTCCGCCTCTTCGCTCCGTTGCAGCAGCGCCGCTCCGTGCGGATTGCCTTCGGCGCCACGATCCTGCTTTTGATGACGGTATCCGCTATGCAGGGAGCATGGCAGTTCGTCCGTCCGGAGGGCGTGGGCGGGGCGGTGTCGTCCCTTGGGGTTCCCATCGGCTTCCTGCCCAAGGACAACAAGAACACCTTCAATGTGGTGGTCTCCATGCCGGAAACCACACCGGTGGAGGAAACCGACCGGTTCACGCGCGAGATCACGACGCTGCTCTCGAAGGAACAACACGTCATCAACTACCAGACCTGGATCGGCCAGGCCGGCATCGCGGACTTCAACGGCCTGTTCAAGGGCACAGCCGGACGCAGCGGCAATTACGTCGCGGAAATCCGCGTGAACCTCACCGACAAGCGTCACCGAAAGGAAAACTCAATCGATATCGTGCGCGAACTGCGGCCGAAGGTCGCTGCGATTCGCCTGGCGTATCCCGGCGCGGAGGCCGCGCTTGTCGAAGACCCTCCAGGCCCGCCGCTGCGCTCGACCGTCGTCGCCGAGCTCTACGGCCCGGATTCCGAGGGGTTGCGCGCCTTGTCGGCCGAGGTGCGCAAGGCGTTCGAGGAGACATACGATATCGTCGACCTCTCCGATACCGAGCCAGTCGACGTAGTCGAGCATCGTATCGTGCCCGACAAGGAAAAGGCGGCGCTGTCCAAGGTTTCGACTGCACAGATCGCCGAGGCGCTCTCCCTCGTCTACGGTGGCACGAGCCTGAGCCGCGCGCACCTCGCGGACGAGAAGAACCCGGTCGCCGTCCGGGCCTTCGTGCCGCGCCGTTTTGCTGTCGACCCGACCCGTCTCGATCGGTTGTTCGTCGACAACACCGACGGCAAGCCTGTGCCGCTGTCCGAACTGGTCACCGTCGTGCCTGTCTCGATGGACCGGCCGATCCTGCATCGCGACAATGAGAAGGTCACCTTCGTCGGCGCGGAACTGGCGGGCTCCGTGCCGCTCTATGCAGTGCTCGATCTCCAGCGGCGCCTCGACGGCATCACCGCGCCGGACGGACGGCCGCTCAGGACCGGCAATCTTGATGCCAACGAGGACGTGCCCGACACCATCGACGGCTATCAACTCCTGTGGGGCGGCGAGATGCGCATGACCCTCGACGTCTACCGCGACATGGCGATCGCGCTCAGTGGCTCACTGCTGACGGTGTATTTCCTGCTCGTCGCCTATTATCGCTCCTTCCTCGTACCCATGATGGTCATGTCGGCGGTGCCGCTTGGCATCATCGGCATTTTCCCGGGCCACTGGATCGTCGGAGCTGATTTCTCGGCAACGTCAATGGTTGGCATCATTGCGCTGGCTGGCGTCGTGATCCGCAATTCGCTCCTGATCATCGACTTCATCCAGGACAACCGGAAGCAAGGCATGCCACTCGATGTCGCCGTGCGACAGGCCGGTGCCGTGCGCTTGCGGCCGATCCTCTTGACGACCCTGGCCATCGTTTTTGGGTCGGCGATCATGGTGAAAGATCCGGTTTTCGGCGGGCTCGCCGTCTCGCTCATCTTCGGGACGGTCGCGTCCACCTCGTTGACGATCTTCGTCGTGCCAATCCTGTACGACCTCGATGCGCGGCGAAGAATTCGTAACGCACAGAGATAGTTGTCGCGCATGTTCTCCGCTCTCTACAGACATGGTGGATAGGTGAAAAGGCCCCGAAGCGTGGTGCTCCGGGGCCTTTCGTGGCTTGGGCTATGTGGGGTCAGGCGGCGGTGCCGAGCAGCCGCCAGTACGGTTCGAAGCTGGCTGCCACCAGCGCGCCGATCTGCCCCAGAAAGGGGGCGTAGTCGCCGCGCACCCCGATGGTGTCGAGGGTTTCGTAGTATGCGGCCCGCTGTTCCACCGGTATGATCACCGTAGGGAACCCGGCCCGCATCAGTTCAAGGTTCATCAGCAGTCGGGCGGTGCGCCCGTTGCCGTCCGTGAACGGGTGGATCGCCACGAAGTCGGCATGGACGCGCGCGGCCAGTTCCACAGGGTGCAGGCGTGCCGCCGCATCCGCGTACCAGCGAAAGAAGGCGTCCATGCGTTCCTGCACGTGCAGGGCATCGGGCGGGGTGTGCCCCGCGCCGGAGATGATGACATTGCGGGTCCGGTAGCGGCCCGCGTCAGCGGAAATGCCCCGGAGTACGAGTTGGTGCAGGTCCTTCAGGGTGCGTTCGTCCAGCCCGCGTCCGTCTCGCACCACCTCTTCCAGAAAGCCGATGGCTTCCCTGTGGTTGATGGCTTCAAGGTGCTCACGCATGGACTTGCCGCCGATGGTCACCCCGTCTTCCAGCACCACCTTGGTCTCCATGAGGGTCAGCGTGTTCCCCTCGATGGCATTGGAATGGAAGGTGTACCGCAGCACCATGTCCGCCCGCAGGTCGGCCACCATGTCGGGCGGCAGCGGACGATGCCGGTCGAGCCGCGCCTTGAGGGCGTCGAGTTGGGCGATGTCGATGGGCGGTGTGGGCGATGGCGTTGTCATGGCGTGCTCGCAAGTGGCTTGAAATCAAGTCAACCGTCTCGATAGGTAAACGGGTTGGCGTGACCTGTCCAGCCACCTACCACAGCCCGCAATTGGGCAGTACGGGTTGCAGGTCGGGCATGACCTCGCGGGGGATGGCGTCCAGCGCAATACCGTCCCCAAGGTCGGGCATGTCGTCTTCCTCACCTTCAGTGTCGTCTGCGGACGTTACCCGTTCATTCTCCGTGTCCCCATTCTGCCGCAGCAAGGCATCCAGCAGATCGGACGGGCGGTGCCCCTCGATGATCCGCTGCCCATGCTCCATGAGCGCGGACGGATCGCGCAACAGGGCCACCAGTCCTTGCAGCATGAGCAGGTGCGCCCCCTGTATCCTGCCCCGCTTGGGCAGGTTGGCGAAGGCAGTGCCGATGAGGTCCGCCACCGGGGATACCCTCGGTTCCACGAAGGTGAGCCCGGCCAGTTTCTGGTGGATGGTTCGCAGGGGAGAGAGCGCCTTGTGGGTCACTTCGCTGCGGCCCGCGTAGCACTTGTGCCAGGCCTCGGTGGCGGCCTTGGCCACCTCGTCGAACAGGGTCCGGCCAAGCCCGCGCACCTCTTCCGCAAGCCCCTGGGCCACCAGCTCCACATCGTTTTGAGCGGGCGGCACGATGCGGTACACCTGCCAGCGGAAGCCCATGCGGCTGCGCACATAGTCCGCACTGACCGTGGAGTCGGCGATGATGCGTTCCCACTCGCCGTGCCGGGCAATCCAGTCCCGAACGGCGTCATCGTACCGGGTGAGGAAGGTATCCCTAGCCGCCAGAAATTCGGCCCGAATGCGGTCGAGTTCTTCCACAAGGACGGGGGCTTTTTCTTCCGGAATGCCCCAACCGCCCAGAAAGCGCACGCCGTGACGGTCGAGCAGGTTCACAGCACGCGCCTTCAGCGTGCCGAATATCTTCAGTTCCTCGGGATCGCAGATGCGCTTGCTGCCGAGCGAGGCAAGTTCCTCCGGCGGCAGGTCCGCGCCGCCGAAGTCCGCCGGGGTCAGCTTGCGCCGGGCGGTCCAGATGTTCACGTCGAGGTTGATGGCCATGAGGCAGTTCAGGATGGTGTCGTTCATGTGCGTGCTCCATAAAAGCAGGACGCCCCTCGGGGGAGGGGCGTCCTAGATTCCGTTGTGGAAGTGGTAGTGGTCCTTTTCGATCTTCTCCGCGGCCTGTCGCCACATTTCCTGTACCGGGTCTTCGTCGAGGCACCGGCCCCACCCGATGGTGTGGACCGTGACCCGCGAGGGATGGGGTTCTTCGTCATCCCCGGTCCAGGTGCGGACCTTGAGGAGGTAGAGTTCCGCCTCGGCCTTCCAGTGGTGGCGGACGCCGTTGGTGTGGATATCCCGAACGAGGTGGATGCTGCGGGAGAAGGGGAAGATGCGCATGGCGGATGTCGCGTTCATGAGTGTGTGCTCCTCGTGGGTGCGGTGTAGGTCGGAGTCGTTCCAGAATGCGGAATCGTCGGGAGGGAAATCGCGGTCATGGGAGGGGGCCGTATGACGAGACGAGCCGGTAGCCTTCCTTGAGTTTGCCAAGGGTGCGTGACCGCGCCTCGCGGATCGGGTTGCCCCGGCTGCACCGGGTGATGGCCAACGCGAGCCGTTGCCCTTGCGTGTTACGTTTGCCCCAACTGAGGTCGATGCCGTGCTCCTGGATGGTGCAGGACCAGAACTTGCCGCCCGAAGGCGTGTCCTTTTCGAGGCGCAGCCAGGGAGGCGAAGGGAGGGAGGCGAAGAAGGCGGGATCAAGAGACTGACGGGTGAGCAGGGAATCCATGAACTGGAGCACCAGGCCGGTATTGCCGGGAATTCGGGGAGACGCGGCATCCTTGCCGGGGGTGTCCGGATCGGACGTGTTCGGCGCGGTAGCGGCGTCCCCGTTCACTCCCCCGTGGGGAACATGCGCTGGGCGATCTCGTGGAGGAGCGTTCGGGTTTCCCGTGTGGCCTTGAAGCCGAGCGTCCGGTCGAGGGCGTAGGCCACGGGCTGGATGCCCTGCCGGGCGAGCGGCTGGAACCGCTGGGTCAAGTCGGCCCAGCGGATCAGGGTGCGAGTGGAGAAGGTCACCTCAATAGAAGCGCCATGCGCTGTGCCCGATTCGCCCATGAACAGACGCCGGACCTCGTTGGCGTAGTCGATCATGGTGCGCCGCAGGGGTGCAGGGAGTTGCGGTGCGATGCGTTCCAGCAATCGTTCTTCCGCTGCGGGTTCGGGGTAGCCCATCTCGCACAGCCAGAACCGGTCGAGGAAGGCGAGGTTCTGGCGCAGGGTGCCCTGGTAGAGGCCCGTTTCGTCGGAACCGCCGTTGGTGTTGGCCGTGGCCGCGAACCGGAACATGGGGTGCGGCGTGACCAGTTCACCGCCGTTCTCCGGGATGCACAGGGGCTGGCCGTCAAGGATGCCGTTGAGCCCCGTGGCCGTGGCGGGTTCCAGCAGGTCCAGTTCGTTGAGCAGGAAGAGTCCGCCATGCTTCATGGCCAGCGCCAGCGGTCCGTACCGGAACGCCATGGAACCCTGATGCACGGACAGGTGGCCCACGAGGTCGGGGAACTCCAGCCTGCCGTGCCCGGTGACCTCGAAGACCGGGTAGTTGAGCCGGGCGGCCAGTTGCCGGATGGCGCTGGACTTCCCGCTGCCGGTGGGACCGAACACGTAGAGCGGATCGGATGCGGTCATCAGCCAAACCACGATGTCCCGCGTGGTCTCGTGGAAGATGTAGTCCGGGTCAGCCTTGGGGGTATACGTCGAGGGCTGGCGGTAGCCCTTGATCATGCGGCCCGATGGGGTGCCGCTGAACACGGCGCCAGCGTCGAGATCGACGGGCTGCAACGCGTGCAGGCCCGAATCGGTATGGGGCATGGGGTGCTCCTTGATGTTGTGTCGGTTGGGGATGTTGAGTATGCCGTCGGAATGGGGAGGTACGCATGGCCAATTGGGATACGCATCTCGACCCGGAAACGAAGGGACGACTGAAGGCTCTGGCGAGAGCCATGGGCAGGCCCGTGCCTGAACTCGTGGCCGAAGCCGTTCGGCGGTATGTCCGGGACGAGGAATGTGCTGTGGCCGCCATCACGGAAGGCGTCCGTCAGGCGGATGCCGGACTCTTCGCATCGGATGATGAGGTCCGGGAGTGCTTCGCGCAGTGGGGCGTGGACACGAAGTTTCGGAAGAACCCGTGATACGGCCAGATCAGGCGTGAATGGCTACGGAGTGATCATGCCGCATCCGACGAGCATTCGTTTTGACAAGGCCACCGTAGACCGGCTGGACGAGATCGCCGCAGCCACTGGTAGTACGCGCGCCGCAGTCATCAGGGATGCCGTGGCGCAGTTCCTTGACCGCGATGCGCGGTTTTGCCGCATGGTGCAGCAAGGGCTGGACGCCGTGCGCGAAGGTCGCGTGGTGAGCCATGCTGATGCCAAGGCCCGGATGCGCGCCCTTGGCATCACCCTGAAATGATCCGGAAGCGGTGCGCCTGGGGCTGGCGCTGACCGAGGGGGCTGCGCCGACACCCCCTAGCCGAAATCGATGGTCCGGAACAGGCGCGCGTCGAAGGGATTGTCCCACCAGCCGCCGAGAATCTCGGCATCGTCAACGTCCTCGCCGATGCGCAGGAAGAGGTAGTCGTCAACGTCAAGTTCATCCATGACGTCGGTGATGAACCGTACTTCCTCGAAATCCGCGTACCATTTGACGCCTTCCCAATAGTACAGCACGCCTTCCGAGTCTGGCGCGTCCTGCCTCAGGCCGTTTTGCAGGAACAGTTCGATGTCGCCGGGGTTGGTGGCATGCTGCCGTGCCTCGTGCATCGCCGCATCAAGCCGTGCCCGCCCGTTGCCGGACAGGCACAGGGCGACTTCGCTGTAGTATCCCATGGTCATTCTCCTTTTCCGTTGATGGGGCTGATGAACAGCCGTTCATGGGGCTGACCGGTCTTGCGGGCCCGCTCCAGGATGTCTGTCGCCGTTTGGGGATCGCCGGTCAGGGCCTGCAGTTCCTCCTGCAGGGACGCCTGGTCGATGGTCTGTCTGCCGGGTATGGATGCCACCCGGAAGCGGTGCCTGCCCGCGGTTATCCAATCCCGGGCCATGCTGTCGCTTACCGCCGCGATGCGCTGGAATGCGGTGCGGATGCGCCCTTCAATCGCTGCGATATCGCCCTCAATGGCGAGTTTGCGTTCCTTCAGGCCCGCGAGTTGGTCGAGGTCCGCCGCATGGGCGGGGCCGAGGTCCACGGGCATTCCGTCAACCCGCATGGGACGGAACTTGGGACAGGTGGCGTTGGCGTCGCACCAGTCGCACAGGGGATGGAACCCCTGGCAGTACGGGAGGTCGTCAAGCGTCAACAGCCCGGCCTTGATGGCGTTGCCGGCTTGCCACAGGTCGGCGGCCGTGTTGCAGCAGATGCCGAGCATGGCCCGGTTGGGCGTGTACGGCCCGAAGGCCTTGGCGTCGGCCATGGAGATGGAGAGCACCCAGCCTTCGATGGCCACACCTTCCGGTGTGCTTGGCAGGTCGATGCCGAAGAGCAGCCGGGCCGCTTCAGGGAAGGTCTTGCGGGTGAAGACCGGTTGGCCGTCTTCGTCACGCAGCGAGCAGCGCGGGCGATGCCAAGTGCTCTCAAGCAGGCCGATCTGCCCGTAGAGTTGCACCTCGTTGGAGGTGTAGAGGGTTTCGGGCAGGTGCCCGTTGCTTTTCAGCTCCAGCACCCGGATGACGGGTGTCGGGGCTTCGTGGATGAGAGTGATGTCGAGGTGCGCCTTGATAGGCACACCGTGAAAGGTGGCGCTGATTTCCAACTGCGGAATGAGCCGGTGGCCGCTTCTGGTGAGGGCGTCGGTGATCCCGGCCTCCTGCCAGTGGCCTCGATGCAGGGGGAGGTGGCGCTTCAGGATGGAACCGACATGCTGAGGCGGGATGATGTGGGGCTGCGTGTTCGGCGACGCCAGTTTGCGGGCAGCCGCCGAGCGCAGGCATTCCGTTGCGGCGCCGATATCGGACATGCCGACGTAGGTGCTGCGGTCGCCCAGTTGCGTCTGCGTGGTGTGAATTTCTTGCGCGAGCATGGATTCGGCGAGGAGGGAGAGAGGGGGCGGCAGTGCCGGAGACATGGGGGATTGCGGGGGCTTTGTCATGGGAGGCTCCATCAAGTGGACGAGGCTCCCCCATGGCGGGGGAATCCCCGCCCTCGGCGTGGTGTGTGGATCAGGCGGTCTCGGCGTACCGC
The DNA here is from genome assembly GCF_015731765.1 of Nitratidesulfovibrio oxamicus. Lineage (GTDB taxonomy): Bacteria > Desulfobacterota > Desulfovibrionia > Desulfovibrionales > Desulfovibrionaceae > Cupidesulfovibrio > Cupidesulfovibrio oxamicus. Next base: position 56,359 of record NZ_VRYY01000111.1, on the reverse strand, counting down.
CACCAGACTTTGCGCTCGGCGTTCCACTTGAACCCGGCAGCCGAGAGCAGTTGTTTGCGGGCAGACGTGTTGCCCGACGCCAGAATGCAAAGACGGCCATCCTGGGCGGTGGCCGTCGTGTAGCTGACTCCATCCAGCCGTGGCAGTGACGCCAGGGCTGGATGTGCTGTTTCTGCGGGCTTGGGCTGAGGCGGATGGGCTGCGGGTGCTTGTTGGGCTGATGCGGCTGACGGCTGTTGGGGCCGAGGCTGGCGAGGCGTTTTCTGCCGTGCGGGCCTGTCGCGGGATGCTGCCTCGCCGTCGTCATCGTCTTCCGTCACCATGCCGAGCATGGCCGAAAGCGCGTACCGGCGGGCATAGGTCATGGCGCTGCCGTATCCCTGCGGGTCGGCCTTGGGTAGGGGCATCACCAACAGCGATGACTGCCACTGGCCGGACTCCGCGTGCGTGAGTTTGGTGACAAGGCCGAGGTGCCCGACCTCTGCCGGGACCGGGTACTGGGTCACCCAGATGCCGCTGGCCAGCAGCGCATCCCGGCAGGAATCCATGACGGAGTTGAGGGTGGCGTAACGGGACTTGGCGAACGGGTTCTCACGGTCCTTGATGGCCGGTTGCAGGGTGTGTTGAACGGCAATGAGGGCCTTGGCGAGGTCGGTGACCTCGGGGGAGGTGTACTCGGTGGGGTGCATAGGGGCTCCTTGAATGAGAAAAAACCCTGACACACGGGGGTATCAGGGCAGTTGGGGCAAAATGTCTGCCTATTCAAGGATGTAATATATATTTGAGGAAATGATGAATTACATTTGTCCTTGGGCTGGTTTCAAAAACCTGCCGCTGTTGACGAACAGGCATCGCCTGCTTATCAAGGAAATAAAGAATCTCAAGAATTTTTGAGGAGGCCATATGAACTTGGCAAAAGTATCAGCCAATGGGCAGGTGACGGTTCCGGTCGATATTCGGAGGAAATTGCGACTCAAGGAGGGTGACAAACTGCTGTTCATCGAGCGTGACGGGGAAATCATCATCAACAACGCCTCGGCCACGGCCATAGTTCGGGCACAGGACGCCTTTGCGGGAGCGGACAGGGATTTCGGCGTCGCAAATGATGAAGATGTGCAGGGCTTGGTCGATGAGGTGCGCTACGGGGCGGAACGGCAATCATGAGGGTGAGGGCAGATACGAACATTCTCATTTCCGTGCTGCTCTTTCCCGCGTCCCTCCCGACGGAAGAGACGACAGCGGCGGGATGACCCGCCGCTCCACCACCACCCTCCGCCCGGTCATTGCGGGCATTGGGCCGTGTACAGCACCACGCTGTCGAATTGCGCCACCGCCTCATAATCGCACCCGTGCGCGGCCAGCGCGTCGTGCAGACCGTTCACCCGCGCCCGCGTGAATCCGCGCGTGGCCCCGAGGTCGTAATGGCTGGCGAAGATGTGGAACGGCCTGTTCCGGGGAGCCTCCGCCACGAGGACTTCCGCAGGTTGCTGGTAGTCCTCCGCGTTCTTGAACGCGGTCATCATTCCCCACGCGCCGGAGTGGTCCTTCAGTGCCGCGAAGTCCACCGGGCTCGCGGAGTTGCCCGCTGTCTCTATGGCAGCGCGGACATCGGCCGACCGGCTGTTGATCCGTCCGAAATAGGTATGCCGGGCAAGACCGGGGCGCTTGCGCAAATAGCATTCCAGCACCGGCTGCCCACCGCTCCACAGTCCCACGTCCGACGGCGGCAGGTTTTCCAGCCAGGCGATGGCCCGGTTGTTTTCCGTGATCTCGAGTTGCTTGCTGCCCAGGTGGAATGTCACCACGTTCGCGAGTGATACGCACACCAGCCCCGCCATGGTCAGCCGCGCCACGGTCCGCATGCGCGCATCCTCCCGTTCCGCAATGCAGATGGCGAAAAAGACGAGGCTCCAGGCCAACCCGGCGACCCACGTCACGTGCCGGGACGCATCCGCCGGATACATCCCCGCCATGGATGCGCCAAAAAACGCCACGGCCGTAGCCCCGCAAAGGGCGGCAACCCTCCCCGCCGGGACGATGCGTCGGGCCATCCACAGCACGGCCACGGAGATTCCGGTCAGGACCAGCCCCGGTGCGCCGATGGCGCTTCTCCACGCCCGGAGCAGGGACACTGCGTTCTTGAAAGCACCGCCATCAGCATAGACGAGGGCGTTGTTACCGATCTGGATGGTCGTTATGTGTTTCACGTGCAGGTAGTACAGCGCGGCGAACAGCGCGAACGAGGCGGCCGCGACCATCTCCCGCCTTCCGATCCGTGCCGCGCGGAGACGCCGCCCGGCCATGAACACTCCGATCGAGACACAGGAAATGACCAGGGTGGACACGCCCAGCGACGTCACCCCCACGTGGTACAGCACGTCGCGGAAGGTGAACGTCTCGTCCCGGCCCTTGCGGGCGAACCACGTCACCGCAGCCACGGCCCCCAGCGCCTCGAAGGCGTAATGCTTGAATTCCGAGAGCATGAGGACAGGACGGGGCGACATGAACAGGCACAGTGCCGCCAGGGCGAACGCGCGCCACCGCCCGTCCCTGCCCGCCAGCAGCAGGATCATGCCGAGCACCAGCAGGAACTGCTCCAGTCCCCGCATCGCGGCAAAGTCCAGACTCGAAAGCAGGTTCAGGAACAGACTGTACAGTGCGGGCGATGCCTGGTCGTAGTACGGCAGGGGGTGCAGCGTGTCGGCCATGCCTCCCAAGGGGAAGTTTGCCAGCAGCATGGCTTCGTCGGACCTGACCGACCGTCCCAACAGGGGGACGCTCAGCAGGATTGCGGCCAGCGACACCAGCGCGGCACGGAAGAAACGCACCCCGCGTCCTTTCACGCAGGCCGCCGTGTCCCCGGCATCCCCCACACACGATGCGAACAATCCCATGATTTCCTCCAAGTCATGATGCACCGCGCACGGGAGCCGCGACAGGCCCCGGATGGCGGTGGTGGAATGCGCGATGGCATGTTTTCGCGCGCTCATTCCCGCAACATATTCCCGTCAGCGCCGCCGGAAGATGAGCAGACGGGAAACCGTGAAGCCGAACGCGAACGACACCCCCGCGGCAAGCAGCACCGCCGTGAAGCCGCCCGCCATGGCCTTCAACAGGGGAACCCGCAGCAACAGTTCCAGGGCGCCAAGGCGCACGCCGAGCACGGCGAGCGAACCGAGCGCGAAGCCCCCCAGCCGCCGGGCCGACAGGGCGTTGTCGTGCCGAACGAAGGTGACCTTTTCGTGCAGTACGTAGTTCAGGAGCACTGCGGCGCAGAAGCCCGCCGTGGCCGCCGTTCGTGGTGACAGCGCCATGCCGGCCATCAGGGCTGCGGCAAGCCCGAGGTCCAGCCCCACCCCGAGCAGGCTGACCAGGAAGAACCGGGCGGCCGTCCCGGAGAACCCGTCGCCCGGCCGCATCATGCCCCGCTCCCCCCGCCGAGCAGCCCCGCGACGATGTCATGCAGCCGCTTCCTGTCGCCGAAATCGTCGTTGAGGTCGGCGATGGTTTCCAGCAGGTCGTAGATGTTGTCGATCTTCCCGCCCATGGCCACGTGGAAGCCCTTCAGCCCTCCGTAATCCCTGCGGAACAGGATGGGGCGCGAATCGCTGTCCTCGCTGGCCAGCAGCACGGTCTTGACCTCGAACAGCGAACCTTCCTGACGCACTCCGCCGAGGACGGGCAGATACCGGGCCGCGTCGTTGATCATGTGCAGCGCCTTGCTGGCGGGCGGGGCCGCGCGCAGCAGTTCGTGCCCGTCCACGGGGGGAACCTCGTCGATCCAGCCCTTGTGCGGGGTGTAGCGCACGTGGCTCAGCGAATGCAGTCCCAGCGCCGGAAAGGGCATGGTGGAGAAGAACGGGCCGTCCATCACGGTCACGCCGAGGTTGCGCAACGGCTCCGGCGGTCGCACCAGCGCCATTTCGGTGATCTCGTGCTTCAGGGGCAGCAGGGGCAGGCCCGAGGCGTGCAGCAGGACATTTATGAGGGAATACGTACAGTTGAAAACATGTTTGGCGTGTATCTCGTACCGCTCGTTCCCTCTGGCGCCATCCAGCACCAGCCCGTCACCCGCGCCGGACCGCACCGCGTGGATGCGCGTTCGCATGAGGAGTTCCACCCCCTCCGCTTCCAGCCGCCTGCGCAGGATGCCCTTCAGCACCGAAGCGTCGAAGGCGTACTCCCTGACCAGAAAGGCCCGCTCGACCAACTCGGGGTTGAACAGCGAGGCAAGGTGCGCGGGCGCGGGCTTTATGGGAGCCTTCATGCGCCGGAACATTTCGTGGAACCTGTGCGCGTTGACCTTGGAATTCAGCCGGGCCACGGCGTAGACCTTGGTGAAGTCGCGCATGATGGCATGCCGGAAGTCGGCGACGAAGCGGGGGAAGTTGACCAGCGAGCGATACGCGGTGACCAGGTTGCGCGGATAGTGGAAGCCTGCGTGCACGCGGGCCTGGTTGATGTACGAGGCCCGTTGCAGCAGGTCGTCTTCCTTTTCCGCCAGCAGCACGCGCGGATACAGCCGCCGCAGCAGCAGCGCGAGGCACGCGCCGTAGAATCCGCCCCCGATGACCACGGCGTCGGCCGTCAGCCGGGTGCTCATGACCGGGGAGTGGCGGGCGGGTTGTACGCGCCGCGCAGGGTCTGCAGCAGGATGCGGATGAGCGTGGCGTTGCCCCGCACGTGGCTGATCTTGGTGGGTACCGGCCCCTTGGCGGGGTAGGCGCGGGTGGTGGGTATCTCCGTGGCCCGCAGGCCGATGCGCGTGCACCGGGCGGAAAGATAGGCCAGCAGTTCGTAGCTGTCGAAGATGCGGCGGAAGGGCCGCACGCGCGGGTCGAGCAGGTAGCGGCGGCTGTAGGCCCGGTAGCCCTGGGTGGTGTCGGTGAACCAGTGGCGCGCGGCCAGGCTGATCAGCGGCGCGTGCACCAGCCGGATGGCCAGCAGGCGCACTGGCGGGGTGTTTTCGGCCCGGCCCCCGGCGATGAAGCGCGAGGCCTGCACGTAGTCGTACCCCTGATCCAGCGCGGCGACGAAGTCCGCGACGGACTCCACGGAATCCTTGCCGTTGCCGTCGATGGTGAGGACGCCTTCGTACCCCTCCTGCATGGCGTAGGCGTAGCCCATGCGCAACTGGGCGGAAAGCCTGCCCGAATCGCGCTTGACGATGAGCGCACGCACGCCCAGCGTGGCCAGCGCATCGTGATCTGTGGTGCCGTCAGTGGAGCCGCCGTCGGCGATGATCACGTCCGTCAGGTTCATGATGCCCGCCGCGTGCATGCCCCGCAGTTGGTCCATGAACCGCGCCCCCTCGTTGATGACCGGGATGACGAGGCCATATCCGGTCCGTCGGGAGAAGCCCTGCGCGTACTCGCCGCGCGGCACTTCCCAGTCGGCGGGCCAACGGGGGGGCTCCATGGGCGTCAGGCTCATGCGAGGTATGTCTCCTGCGCGTAGACGATGCATGCGTCGAGCACCGTGAGGTTGTCGTCGCCAAGGCCACTCTTCATCTCGATGGACACGTGGCCGTCCCAGCCGATGCGCCGCAGCGCCACGGCCATGGCCGGGTGGTCGGTGACGGCGTCGGTCAGCCTGCCGAGATGGGGTTCCGACACGTGTACATGGCGTATCCACGGCCGGGCGGCTTCCAGTTCGGCGGCGTAGTTCTCGCCGTTCATGGTCATCACGCCCGCGTCCACGTGCAGCCCGAAACCGGGATGGTCCACCAGCCGCACGAGGTGCAGCGCCTCCGCCGTGGTGGTGACGAAATCGGCCCCGTAGCCGGTGGCGTTGGGTTCGATGCAGAACACCGCCCCTGCGTCCTCCGCCCGCTGACCGAGGCGATGGAAGAAGGGCACGGCGATGTCCAGCGCCTGCCGTTCGGAAAGCGCGCCGCGCAGCCGGTTCCGGGGCGAACCGAACACCAGTCGGACGCCCTCGCCCACCGCGCCCGCCACGTCGATGAGGCGTTCGAGGTGGCGGGCCATGGCCTCGCGCGTTTCGGGGGCGCCAAAGAGGGCAAGGTCGGGACGGCCGAACAGCAGGGCCTGCATGGCGATGACGGTCAGTCCCCTGGCCGCGCACCGGGCGCGGGCCGCGGCCACAGCATCAGTCGGGATGTGGTCGAGGCGTTCCAGTCGCAGCAGGGGGCCGGGCGCGGCCTCCAGCGCATGCACGCCGCGCCGCGCCAGCACGTCGAGGGCGGCATCGTCGTCGCCCGGCTTCCACGCGATGTTGGAAACAGCCAGCTTCATGCGTCTTCCGCCGTCCGTTCCGCTGTCCGGGTACCTGTTTCGACGGCCACGAAGGCGGCGATGCCGTCCAGCACCTGCCTGGCCGTTTGCAGGTAGGGCGGAGAACTGCCGAACACCGCAGCGTGGATGGTACGCATGTCGTACCGCGGAACAGGTATGCCGGGCGAGGCTCCGAATTCCCGGCCGAAGGCGTGGCGCGCCACCTGCCGCATGGAAACGGGCTCGGTGGCAAGGTTCACGAGGTCGAGCCCGGCGACGCGGGCGGTTTCCATGTCGGCGTGGATGCGGCCAAGGTCGTAGAACTGGTACACGGCGTCGGGGTGGATATTGTCCACCTGGTTGTCGTGGAGCAGGTCGTAGATGGCGTTCTTCTTCAGCCCCGCGCCGAATAGCCCGGGCAGCCGCAGGATCATGCACCGCGCGAACCGTTTCCGGCAGAACAGTTCGGCCAGTCGGCGGTGCCGCCCGTAGGCGTGCAGCCCGTCCATTCCCACGGGGGTGTTTTCGTCCACGCCGTCGGGGCGGGCGTAGACGTCCACGGTGGAAATCAGCGTGAATCTTTCCGCCGTGCAGTGGCCAAGGCTGTCCAGCAGGCGCTGTACGCCCTGCATGTCTTCTTCCGGGTGGGTGTTGGCCCACCATTTGACGGCGCTGATGCCCGCGCAGACGATCTCGTCGAACGCCTCTCCCCGGATTGTCTCGATGTTGCGGGAATTGTACAGGGCGTCGAACCGCCCTTGCGCGGCCAGGTTCGAACCCACGAGCCCTGTGTATCCAATAAGTGCGCGGCGCACGTCGTCTCCTCTTCCTGTGGAATGTCTGCTAGACCACGTTGCGCGCGCTGATCTTCTCGAACATGTGGGACCGATCGACCTCGCGCGCGATGTGATACAGGGGCCCCTTGCGGGCTTCCTTGTATATCAGCAACTGGTATTCCCCGAGCACACAGAGGGCGAGGGAAAGAATGGCGAAGGTGCTGGCGAGCACCATGGACGTGGATGTCCACCCCTGTGGGGTATCAGTTTTGAAGAGATAGAAGATGCCCACATAGAAGATGTACAGGAAGTTGCCCAGCGAGAGCAGCAGCGTTGCGATGTTCATGATCCGCAGCGGCCTGTCGGAACTGGCAAAGATGACTCCCACCCCAGAGGACAGCTTGGTCCAGAAGCGGCTGCGCGCGTCGGAACGCGGTGCCCGGCGGTACGGAACCATGGCGCGGGTGTGTCCGATCTCCGCGCTGATGAAGCGTAGCGAACGCACCTTGTCCTTTATCTGGATGATGGCGTTCAGCGTGGTGCGGTTGAAGCAGAAGCAGGACGACCAGACGTCTTGCAGGTTGTGCACGCCCGAAAGCCGCCCGAGGTTGCGGAACAGGGCTGAAAACAGGGGCCGCCAGCCGGTGTCGTCGCACCGGTCCTCGGCCTTGCCGGAAACCAGGTCGTGGCCCTCCATGCACTTGGCCACGAGTAGCGGTGCCACATGGCAGGGGTCGGTGCGCGGTTCGAACAGCACGACATAGTCGCCGATGGCGTTTTCCAGCGCCGCGAAACTGGCGATCTCGATGTCATACTGCTTGGCGAGGATGAGAATGCGGATGTTGTCGAGGGGGGCAGTTGCGGTCATCAATCGGCTGACGGTATCGTCGGTGGAGCCGTTGTCCACCGCCAGTATCTCGAAATTCTCGAACCGTGCGGAAAGCGTGGCATGCAGTTCATGTACGACGTCGGCGGCGATGGCCGCGTCGTTTTCGAACACCATGCACACGGAGACGATCTGAGAGGTCATGGCCTGCGTGCCTTGCGGAGCGGGGTGCGCTTCCGTTGGTCAGGGATGGGAGCCAAAGGCCTGAGCCTCCGTTTGGTTCGGGCCGTGTCGGTAGGGCAAAGGTGACGTTGCCCTGCGTCGGGCGCATCGGGTTGGGGCCTGGGCACATGGTGCGCGGGAAGACGGCGGAGCACGAAAAGTTGAAGAGACGCGGGGGAAGAGGATGGACACTTTTGCATTAACCATCAGGCAGATGTGCCGACGCGACCATTCCCGGCAACAGCAATGCCCAAAATGAACATGAATCTTATAGTTTGATGTATGCACCCAAGAAGATTATGCCGCACAAGACAACTCCAATCATCTTAAAGAACGGAACAAGTACGACGCCAGCAATTCCGGCGCATACTGTACTTGAGTGCTTGGACCGGGTTAAGGACAAACAAGATGAGAACAGCAACCAAGAGCAGTCCAATAAGCATACTCTCTCCGAGTCCATGTGAGGTGTTCTGGGCAGAGTTCGAGTGAAGCCTCGACCGTTGAATCAGCGATAATTTTTAACGCTTTTTAAGTCAATAAAAAACGTCTTCTAGCACCTGTTTGCTCTGCGGTGTCTCCTGAAAATATGCGCGAAACGCGTAACAGGAGGCCTCCGAGTGACAGACGATGCCAACTCGCTCACCCGACTGGTGGGCAGGAATATTTACAGCAAGCGGAAGAGATTGGGCCTGACCCAGGAAGAACTGGCGGAACGAATAGGTATCGGCCAGCAATCCCTCTCCCGCATGGAGAAGGGCCGCATCGCGCCGAAGTTCGAGCGGCTTCAGATCATCGCCGACACCTTGGGGTGCCCGGTGGCGGACCTTTTTCGGGAGAACGATCCTGATACGTCGGCTCTCGTGGAGCGCATCATCGACATGCTCCACGGGCTGGACGCGAGACGGCGGGAACTGGTGTTCCGCCATGCCGCGGGCTTGGCCGGTCTACTCAAGGAAGAAAGCCTGAAACGGGACGAACGGTTAACCCCGGACTCGTAGGCTCACTTTCATCCATGCCGCACGATCAGCGTTCCCGCAGGCTCTTGCCTGTTCCTTCATGACGCCGTCCACTCTCTGGGGGGAGGCTTTGGCGATCTTGCCGACAGAAAGGGCAGCCCCCCTTTCCTTTGTCCACCCCCCGCCTACTCCGACATGTCCAGGTACAGGGTTCTTTCACAGGTCGTTGCCGCTTTGCCGGTGAGTGGAGTGAAGTCCCCGTATAGTTTCGCGGCCAGAACGCGTCCCTGGGTCCATCCCGTGCCACGGAGCGAGAGGCAGGCTCCCCTGTTGTCGGGGACCTCTCCGAGACGGATGATCTGTTGCTGTACCTCGTCCTGATCCCGAGCCGCCTTTGCGGTCTGACGCAGCATGTTTGCTTCCGCCACGGCGAGAACGGCCACGATGCCGAACGCCGCGATGCGCGCCGCATGAACACCGCCTGTATGCCAAAGCGCCACGATGCACTGTGCCGTCAGGGTTCCAAGCATCATGCACAGGAACGGGTACGAGGGGTACGTGTACCAGGTCAGTTTTGATGCCGCAGCGGTAAACAGGAACATGGGGACTGCCGCGGCGATGGCGAGCCTGAGGAAAAAGGGCCGGGCAATCCCCTCCGGGAGGTAAGAGCCATTACGTGCTCCTGCCCTTCTCGCGAAATACGCGGAGGCCGCCAGCAGAACGCCCGCAAGTATCATCCAGAACCGAAACTCGATGAGCACGTTCTGGAAGTAGAAGAACAGGTCGGCCTGGTGGCCTTCGATGGCTTGGGAAGAACGCTTGAGCAGGTCATAGCCGACCATCTTTTTGAAAAAAGCCGTCCCGTCAACTCGATAGCGCAACCAGCCCCAGAGGGACGTAGGCAACAGCCCGGCAAGCAGGCACCCGATGGCGTGCTTCAGGGATCGGGCCGAAACGCCTACGTCAAGAAAGAAGAAAATGGCGAGGGTCACGACGAGAGGAGCAGCATGGAAACTCTTCGTCAGGAACGCGAACGAGGCGAGTACGCTTGCGATATAGAACCGGTAAGGGCTGCGCGTTTTCTGGAGGACCAGGAGTACGCTCACCACGTACAGCAGGAGAAAGAGCGCATCAGGATCGCCGGTACGCGCGTTGTGCCGGAAGATGAAGTTTTTTCCCGTGGCAAGCATGAGGACCGCAAGCATCCCGCTGGCGGTCCCTTGTACGCGGGCCGTGTGGACGAGCACCAGGCAGAGCAGTGCTGTCGCGAACACCCCGGAGAAGAAGCGGAGCCCCAGGCTGTTGAAGCCGAACAACTTGTACCCGGCGATGATCGGGTAGAAGCTCAGCGGCGGCTTCGCATTCCAGTAGTCCGGCTCCCCCATGTAGGTGTTGGTCAGGAAGTCCCCGCGTTCGATCATTTCGTAGGCGGTGACTCCGTGACGGGCTTCATCCCAGTCGTAGATACGTGGGGCGGACAACAAGGCGAAAACATTCGTGAGAACGAGGAGAAGCACCCCGGCCACAAGGCAGGGAGCGGGTGCGGGAATGAAGCGCATGTGGCGGCGTCCTGTGTGTCTGGAACTGAAGTGGGGAGCTATCGGGGTCGGGTGAACACGACGCGGCGGAACAGCATGTAGCCCGAAGCCGTCACCAAGGGGATACTGGCTATCTTTGCCGCCAACGGGGGAAATCCCGCCCATAGTGCAGCATGGAATGCGGCGATTCCGATGAGTGCCGTCAACGTGCAGGCTGCGGCGTATGCACGAAGTTGGATCGCCGTGTTCGCCCTGTCGTTGCGGAACGTGTAGCGTTGGTCGAAGAAGAATCGGCAGATGACCGAGGTATAGAAGCCGATGAGATAGCCTGCTGTCTCATTGCATTCCAGAATGCCCACCAGCCCCCAGAACAGCAGCATGTCCAAGGCCGTCGCGCCCAGCCCGACACCAAGAAACCGCACGACTTCCCGGAAACGGTCAGCCATGGTCCGGTGGTGGGTCACCGCTCCGATGCTCATTCGCGGGAGATGTTTATGGTGCGCTGGACGACGTAAAGCGGGCGTCCCTTCACTTCTTCATATATCTTGCCGACATATTCCCCGATGAGGCCAAGCCCCATGAGCACCAGCCCCCCCATCAGCGCGTTGAACCCCATCAACGATGTCCACCCGGGTACGGTGTGACCGGTGACGTGGCTTGCAAGCGCATAGATGCCTGCGCCGAGACCCAGGAGGGAGAAAATCCCTCCGGCGGCGGTCACGATCTTGAGAGGGACGGTCGAAAACGAGGTGATGGCGACCCATGCGAAGCGCAGCATCTTGTACAGGGGGTATTTTGTCTCCCCGAACCTGCGTTCCGCGCGTGCATAGGGGACGGCGACCTGTGGAAAGCCAGCCCAGGCCACCATGCCGCGCAGGAATCTGTGCGCTTCGGGCATGGAGTTGATGCAATCGACACACTGCCGTGAAATCAGGCGGAAGTCGCCGGTATCCACCGGCAGGCCCTTGTGCACCCACAGCCGCATGATCCGGTAGAACAGCCAAGCGGTGACCAGCTTGAACCGGGTTTCGCCGTGGCGCGCCATGCGCTGTCCGTAGGCGACATCGTATCCGTCCTCATAGAGCGCGATCATGTCGGGGATGACATCGAGCGGGTCCTGCAGGTCGGCGTCAATGATCACCACCGCATCGCCGACGGCATGTTGCAGGCCCGCGCTTACGGCGGCCTGGTGGCCGAAATTGCGGCTGAAGGAAATCACCTTGATGCGGCTGTCCTCGGCGGCCCACCGAGACAGGATCGGCAGCGAACCATCGGTCGAGCCGTCATCGACAAGGAGGATTTCCGTCGTCATGTCCTCCAGCGAGGGAAGCCAGCGTTCCAGTTCCGCGCGCAGATATGCGAGGGTTTCCCGTTCGTTGTACACGGGGATGACGAGGCTGAGCGAACTGAGTTTACGCATCGTACGTAATGGCTGCATCATTCCGCATCCGCACGGATGGTGGCTTGTGGATATGGGACTCGCGCACTTGCCGGAAACTGGGCGGTGCCACTGCGCCTTTCCCGGCATCAAGCCGGAAGATGGCGGCTGTGGCTGGTTACAGGCCGCTGCGAGTAGGCGGCCCTGCCAAAGCATGCTGGCGCTGCCTGCATGGCTGCCACAGATGGCCTGGGTGCCGGGCGTGCGGTTAGGGGCGACACCGACGAATGTGGGACACTCATACGATGCCTATCCGAGGGAAAAGGTCTCTCACGCCAACGGCTGGGGGGATATTGTCGGAATACGCTTTTCGCGTCAAATAAAAACGCCTACAGAGCGTTTATGATGCAGGGTGAGGATTGCGTTTGTGGAGGGTACTCGTAACGCGTTGGCTAGCGAATTCTGCTTCTCACCACAAAACGCGAGACGGCCATCCTGCGGGTGGCCGTCTTGTCGGTACCCCACCCAGCCTTGGCCGTGGCGCTTCCAAGGCTGGGTGGGGTGTTTTTGTGCACTCGAGCCGAGGCGGTGTTGGCATTGCCGGTTGTACGGAAGATGTCAGTGATACGGGGGATTGGTTGGCGAGACGCGCGTTGCCTCGTGGGTCTCTCTTCGTCTCATGGCCGTCAGTCACCACGCCGAGCATGACCTAAAGCATATACCGGCGGGTATAGGTCATGACGCTCCCGTTTCCTTAGGAATCAGCCTTGCACTGGCGAAGGGGCTGTTGTTCTCGGCTCGGGAAAATATTAACGTCTACTTGAAAATATGTTGTAAGGTGTTGCGATTCGTTTTTCGAACATATGTCATTGAGTGTGAGTGGCTGGATCGGGTAGGTTTCTGAACGTAGGGGGAGTGTGTTGAGTGAATTTCAAGGTGCGCGTGGTTCTAATACAGGGGACGACTTCCACGAGCTATGGGCAACGCGACAGGCCATTCGCCTCCTTGGCAATGAAGAGAAGTTGGAGGCGGTAACCGTTGAAGGTTTGCCTTGGGAAGATGAGATAACTGCTGCTGGCAATGTATGGGCAGGCGTAGATTGTGCGCTGTACTACGGTGGAATATGCGCAGCGACAGCTGAACGTGTCGTAATTGCCCAGCTAAAATATTCAGCAGCGTCTCCAAGTGCTCCTTGGACTATCGCGCGCCTCGTGTCTGGCCAACATCGTAATAAATCTGTTCTTTTTAGGCTTGCGCTTGCTTGGAAAAGCATGGCAGCTTTGCGGCAATCTCTTCCTATACCAGAAGTTGCTCTTGTCACCAATCAACCAATAAACGACGATCTCTTTACAGCTTTAATCCGGGTTGCGGAGGGAATTGACGTACCCAAGGAAAAGCCTGGAACTACTAGCGCACCGGAACTGCGCCTTGCCTATGCCTCAGGACTGACAACAGCGGAGTTTCAGGATTTTGCTGCGTCTCTTCGGTTCGAAGGGAAGGCGGGGTCTCGTTTTGCCATAGAGGAACAAATTCTTCGCGCAATCGGAGAATGGACCGCCCACGACATTCAACATTCCGTTGTTGGGCTACGGCAATTCGTCCGTGATCGCATGCGGCCAGAGTTCGCAGGAGAGCGCATAACGCGAGAGTCCGTGATGCTTCATCTTGGGGCATCGGAAATGACGGCAATCTACCCATGCCCATCTGAGATTGTGCTGGTCGATAACCCTGTCAGCAGAGCTTCTGTGTGTGATGCCGCAGATCGTCTTTTACAAGGAGCACAGCATGTCTGTCTTCACGGCCAAGGAGGCGTAGGCAAAACAACCGCTCTACAGGAGATCAGATCGCTACTTCCCCCCGGCTCCGTTATGATCACATACGACTGCTATGGTGGTGGGCGCTACATGGATCCTAGCGCTCTCCGTCATCGATCAGTCGACGCATTTCTTCAGTTGACAAACGAACTTGCTACTCAATTACGGTTGCCGCTCCTCCTCAGTCGCCGCTCAGGCTTGGATTATTCCAGACAGTTCGCAACACGACTATGTCATGCCGCTGCAGCGATGAGCGTCCAGGATCCGGGGGCGCTAATCGTAATTGCAGTTGATGCTGCGGACAATTCGGTGGCCGCAGCGGAAGCCCGTGTCCCTGTCGAGGCTTCGTTTGTTCACGACTTTGTACGCTTGCTGGAGAGGGCACCGCAAAACGTCCGTCTCGTTATTACTGCTCGAACCGGTAAGCTTCGTCAGTTGGCTATCCCCCCTTGGTACCAAACTGTTCAGATTGAACCGTTCACGCGGTCCGAAACGGGAGAGAGCGTGGCTTGCGTGTGGGACGCCCCCGAAGACTGGGTGGAAGATTTTCACCATCTTTCGAGAGGAGTGCCGCGCGTGCAGAAGTATGCGTTTCAGGTTGGCGATGCTCAGCCTTCGGGCGCTCTCGACCGACTTCGACCAACGGGAAAATCTCTGGACGATGTCTTCCACGAACAGTTCCGCGAAGCCTTGGCGAAAAGCGGGAGTCAGGCCGAAGTGGAAAGGCTATGCGCCGGGCTTGTCGCTCTGCCGCGTCCTGTCCCCCTATCGGCCCTTGCCGCCGTGCTGCAAATTCCGGAAGAACGGTTGGCTGACGTGTGTGTGGATCTCGCTCCGGGTATCCAACTACATACTGGCACGGTGAGCTTTGCGGATGAAGATTTCGAACATTTTGTTCGGAACAAAGGGGGTGAGTATCTTCATGAGGTGCGTGCAACGGCGGCCGATTGGTTTCTTTCTTACAGCTCCGAAGACAACTACGCGGCTCATAATGTCGCCATGGCCTTATTTTTGGCAGGGCGGGGTGCTGATCTTCTTGATCTAGTGGAACGTGACCCCTCCCCGGCAGCTATCAAGGAGCCTGTGCTGCGCCGCGAAGCAGAGCTTCAACGTTTGCGACTGGCAATCAAAGTCTGCCGTGAAGCCGGTGACGTTGTGCGAGCGATCCGTTTCATTTTGATCGGGGCAGAGGGGCTCAGGACAGAGACAGCCTTGAAGGACATACTGGCAGGCAATCCAGATCTGACGGTCCGTTTTGCCTACGAGACAACTAGGCGGCTAATTCTTTCGAACCCTGAGCGTATTGAGGCGCACGGCTCCCTACTCTTCCAACGACTCTCAGTGGATGCGGAACGCGATGACGCCATTTCCGTACGTGAAGGGAGGCGGCTCCTCCGCGCCTGGATGCAGGCGCGGAGTGACCACTACCGTAGTGACGCGGGCAATGTTCTTCGTCACGCGTGGGAGATCAGCACCTCTGATATTGCTAGCCAGGTCGAATCGACTCTTCGGTTGAGCGGGGCCGCCTCGGCCATGGAGGATCTGTCATCATGGCGACCAAGAAAAATCATGTTTGATGTCGCCTTGTCGCTGCCCATACGCTTGGCCATCCAAGGAAACGCCAAGTTTCTCCGAGCGCTGTTGGATGAAGAGAAGTTGGGCCCCATTGGTAAGTTGTTAATAACACTGCCTTTGATTCTGGCTGGTCAGCCGATCGACATCGCCGTACTTGAAACGGGCCTCCGTGCGCTTAGCCGACGCAAGCTAAGGGTCGCCCATTTCTTTAAAGGGTACGGAGGACAGCCTTCACCTCACGGGCAAGTCCTAGATGCCGCTCTGATGACATGTGAGCTTTTAACAAGCCAAGGTGCGGCGGATGAGCTTGTAGATACAATATTGGACGATTTTTTAGCTCCCGAATTACGCCGAATTGATCGTCGCCATGAGCATGAGTCTGACAGGCTGGATTTGTTGCTTAGGGCGTATACCCTTCGGGAGGCCCGTAGTGGACGGAATCCTGATTCTGCAAAACTATTTGCACCGCGTCCATCTTCTGACGGTGAAGAACCGCAGCGTCGCTTAAAATCTTATGAAGAGCACCGCGATCAAAATTTGATGGAACTTGTACGAACTAATTTCGATGTGTACCGGACTGTTGCCTGCGCATTAGTTGACCACACATCACCGAGTGAACTCGAAACACAGATTCGCCAAGCGGCTGACCTGGTAGCGCGTAACGAGTGGAGAATTTCACAACGATATGGCTCATGGGGAGGACGTGCATGTGCGGCAAGAGCGTTGCTTGTGCTTTTCGGAGTGGGATACAATGCGCAGCTGTTAAAAGAGGTTGCAACCGAGGTCTATGGCAGATGGTGCCGCGGGAATGAAGTGCCCGATGCGCAGCTCGTTACACGACTCAGCCTCCAGAAAGCACTTCATTCTGATTTGGTGTCAGAGCTTGGTAAAGGGGCAGAGCAGACCTGCGGGATGCGCATAGGTGCGGATGAAAAGTCCAAAGCCCTGATCGGGTACGCTCGTCTCCTCCTTCCGATTAGCCCTGATGATGCGGAGGCAGTTTTCACGAGCGCTGTGAGAGCAGCTAGCGAACTGGATTATGAGGCGATGGCTCAACTCCGCCTGCTCGATATGTTGGTAACTCGGGGTAATGGCTATTTCGATGATGCACGCGGAACAGCCCGCCAAGTTTCAGAGGTGATTACAGATGCAGCCATCAGGTTGGACGGACACGAGGACTTTCCGTGGCAAGAAGCAATTTCAGCACTGACTCGCCTAGATGTCGCGCTGGCGCTTGGTAATATCGCCCGATGGGACGATGAGGCCTTGGTGGCTTTGTCCGAGACGCTACCATCGCTCCTGAAGACGGGGCTGCGTACGAGCTTGATTTCTCCAGCGCAGGCGGCTGCGCTTAACCTGTTCCTGCATGATGACAGCGTGATGCAGGAGGCCCTCGCTACCGCCGTATCCAGCCAAGCCCCGTTGCTTGGATCGTTGGCTGAAGAGGCCGCATACGACGCCCTTGTACGCCATCGGCAGATTACGGACGGTACGTTGATTCGTCTTGTTCGAGAGCGGGGTATCCGTGGACGCTGGACAAACGCGCTTGATGAACAAGACAGGTTCTTGTCGGCGTTGCCGAAGAAGCTTCCGCAGGATTACCCTAGGGCGAGTGCGCGAGCTCCATCCGCACAGATTAATCATTCTTGGACGGCGGAACTTCTCATTGACGTCGAGAGATTCCGGGAAGCCGTCGGTTGCGCCCTTGAAGTGGCGGGCGAAACTAAGGCGTATACGCCATTAAGCGACATACTCCGCTCTGCGCGTGAAGCCGTGCTGCCGCGCGACAGGGTGAACCACCTCGCTGTTCTTGGTGCCCTTAATGCGCTTACGGTTACGAATGAGGCTGTCGACGCTCTCCTCAGTGCCATTGAGTTGTGGTGGGATAGCCCTGCTGTCAAGGCATGGTGTAAGGTTAGCTTGCCCGAAATAATCGTTGCTCGCCTGCCTGAGTTTGCACGCTATATACATTATCGCGACGAGGCGTTGTCAAAGGCCCTCGGCTGTACTCAATTGCAAGGTTTGGAGATTTCCCAGATTATCCTTCGGGGAATTGAGGCGCATGTGGATAGTCTCTCGCCGAACGCCATCTTCGCCCTAGTCGGAATGGCTGGTGTAGCACTCGTCCCTGAACAAGCGGCCGAACTTGCTACGTGGTATGCTACACGGTTAGCAGGCCGTGTTGCCCGCGATGACCGAGACCAAACAGCGCCGATCGAGCAATTGCCCGTGAACATCGAGGAGGCGTTCGCGCGTTTTATCTTCGCCTATTTGGGGGACTTCGACGTGCGGATGCGTTGGCGTGCTGCACATGCCATCAGGCGGTTGGCACGTTTGGATGATGTGTCATCACTCGGCGCCTTGGTGCATCAATATACCAGGCGTGAGGAATTCGTGTTTCGTGGGAAGGATGTCGCGTTTTACTGGTTATCAGCGCGACTATGGTTCGCCATCGCGTGGGATCGTTTGGCCCTAGAAACACCAAAAATTTGTGGCTGTGCAAGCTCGTTGCTTCTCAGTACCGCGTTGGATGAAAATTTTCCACACCTCCTTGTAAGGGCATTTGCTAGAGACGCTTGTCTGAAGCTTCATGCCGCCGGTGCACTTCATCTCACAGGTGAGGTCAAAGAGCGTTTATCCCGCGTTAACAAGTCTTCGCTACCTCGGCAGGTAAAAAATCCGCATGGTCATCGTTATTTTTCTAGGTCAGACAAAGAACATCGTTTTAGATTCGATGAGATGGATACTCTTCCATACTGGTATCAACCGATGCTAAGGGCATTTGCAAATCTGGCTGGTGAGCGGTTTCTCAACGAGGCAGAGCGCTGGATTGTCGATGTCTGGGGCTACGGCAGAGATGCTTCTGGAATTCGCAAAGAGCGGAGGCGAGGCCGGTTCGGAGAGCATGACTGGGGACTTAGCAGTAATCGGCACGGAAACATTCCAACGCTTGAACGCTTTAACAATCACCTCGAATGGCATGGAATGTGGTGTGCCGCTGGTGAACTTTTGAAGACGGAGCCTCTCAGTGAGTGTGATCGCGACGATTGGGACAGTCTTCATGCACGTATAGAGCGGGCGATGGTTACTGAGCCTCCACTTTGGTCTGCAGATATCTTGAGCCCCGTGCCGCGGGTCTTGGCCAACTGGGCAGCCAATTCAGATGGCTTGTTCGAATGGGTCGAAGGGGTCACGGAAGCTGACCATCGGGCTGAACTGTTGCCTGAGGATATGCCAGACTACATGATCGTGGGTGGAGAGCTCGAGCGCCGGGCTCGTGATCGAATAGAGATCATCCGCATTGCGAGTGCACTGGTGACCCCAGAGGGAGGAGGCTCGCTTTTGCGTGCGCTTCAGACGATGGATGATCCATGGAGTTATAAGCTCCCGGACGAGGACGAGGATCACGAGATTGATGAGGCTCCGTACCGACTTTTGGGCTGGTTACTCAAATCTTATCGAGATGCCGCTTGCGACGAGAAGGATCCCTTCCGTGGTTATGCGTCGCTTATCAACGCATCTCCAGGCAGACGTGTTGTCAAGGCTATGGGGTTGCGTCGTGACCCTACATGGCAAGCGCAGTGGCTGGGGAGTTCTGATCAGTCTCCTATGTTTATTTATCAGGTATGGGGAGATCGTGAGAAGGACGACGAGCGTGTTTCGCTAGAATTCGCCGCAGCAGGATGGCGACTGTTAGCGCACAAACAGCAAGTCCAAAAGTATCTCAGGCAAGAGGGACTGGACATAATTGCAGAGGTAGAGGTGTTGCGTAGTGGGCGTAAATATAGAGAATACACTGGCGAGGAAAATGAACAGCAGGACGCGGAAGGGCGGTTTGACCGCCTCTACCGGTTCCAAGGAAGAGGCACCCTTGAAGTCGTCGAAGGATGTGTTGGCACTTGGTCAGGAGATAGTTCGGCAGCTTAAGATGGATGAACGTGGGTTCGTTTTGGAGCGGTGGCTGGCTCATCACCTGGCGGAAACAATCGCTGCGGCAGGCGCAGCCACCGGCGGGGCGCGAATTGTAGCTGAAGAACGTGCGGTCACCCTTATCCTGAAACTGTGGGTTCATCGCCGGGCGTTGCCGGAGCCTATTGATCCTTTGGGTGGTTTCCGGGATGCCATCAAGGTGCTTAGCCGCCTCATGCCTAGTGCCAATCCTTGGGCCTATTGTCGGCGCGATGGCATGTACGATGATCTTTTGTACGAAATGTTTGATATCTTGCGACGCATAGTGTTTGGAGGAATTCTCCTTACGCAAGCGGAGCCGTATCGAGATATATCGGATGTTGAGTGGGGCGCGTTGGATAATGAAGAAGCCCAGTTGTACTCTGTTCTGAATGGTTGGAGGGAATACTTTGAATTCCACCGTCAGCATCTTGAGCCTGTATTGGAGCCCACTGATTTTTGGACATCAGAAGATGCTGAAGTTGCAGGTGTCCCTGAAGACGATTGGGGGCATCTCGCGCATGAAGAGCAGGCGCGTAGAACTAATGCTGCTATTCATTCGGCGATTGTTGATAACCTCGAACAATTACAGGGTGATTTGGTGGCGTTGTTGGTGCGCTGGCGCTCCGCTTTTTCTCAAACGCCCCAAAACGGACCGTCGGAGGTAGGGGGCTAGCTTCATTGTGAGAAGTGTTGTGCCCTGTGGGCGCGCCTAGGGGGCGCGAGGTCCAGAAGGCTCTACGTAATGTGATTTACGTGAAGTGCCAAGTCAAGGACCAGAATCTATTCGACAAGGCGTTCGGATATATCCGGCAGTACTACTGAGCGTTAACAGCATGACCAACGACGAAGTTGATAAATCCTTCTACGGAGAGGATATGTCTAATCAATTTCATGAGTGGAAGTTGCACATGCTGGCTGATCGGGCCCTTGACGGTCCTGACGAGCGCCCGCTGTACGCCTACCGGATCACGGGCGAAGAGTTTCTTTCGTTAGAGGCGCTTCTCAAGGGAACACTCGAGCAGTTTGGCCAACGGCTGGGGAAGCTGAGATACAGCCTGTCGGCGATAGAATTAGCAGGGCAACATATCTCATCTTTTCCAGCACTTTTTGTGCTTTATGCCGCTGAGTGGTGGCGACGGCGCTATGACGGGAGCGGCTTTGCATGGGAGCCCATCCTGCACGACCTCGGCTCGGATACCAGCGGATGGACTCATTCGAAGCGCAGCGTCTGTGTGACCCTTGGACTGCAGGAGTGGGGACTGCCCTTGAGGGACTCGGTGGGACTTCGCTACATAGGGAATATTGCCCTGCAGGGCGGCCTCCCTATGCGGATTTTATCCGATGCAAAAGGGGCTTTGGGCATGCTCCTACGATGCGTTCTCAAGGAGGCAGTGAAAGCGCAGGTTACCCCGATAGAAATCCAAGCCTGGGTCCGGAGCCTGGATCATTACCTTCCCCGCACCTACCGACAGTCCGAAATTTTTGTGCTGCTCGCCGACGTCATCACGACTGTCTTAAGTCTCAAGACGCAAGCAGGGCTGACACAAAGCGCGGGAGTCATCGAGGAACTCGATCGCCGTGTTCCAGGATGGCGTGATCGCTTTCCCCTATCGGTTGAGGATACAGAAGCTCAGGGCCTTATCGACCAAATCATAAAGGATGCGGCTTCTGAAAAGACACAACATCCACCGAGGTTGTTCTGGGTAGAACGATCCATAGAGCGCGACGAATCCGGCTCTTGGCAACTGCGATCAGTCCTTCCCCTGGCAGATGGAATCGACTCCGAAGCACTGGCGCGTGCCTTTTGTGCGGACGCGAACGAGCTGCCAAGGTTTCTCCACCTGACGTTGCAGGCGGCTGACGCAGAACTGGCAGCTTCGCTACGCAAGCTGGCAGGTCAGGATAAATACCGGGTAGAAAGGTGCCCATGGACCTTTTTTGCCGAACGGGCTGCCACCGAGCATGTCGTGCATCTTGCGACCACAGACGGTCGAGAGTGGGCCACCTTGGCGCCACGAGGTGAAGCGCTAGACGATGCGCTACCCTGGGTGTTTGACGCCAGGGATGACGCCCCAAAATTGCTCCGGCAAGGTGGTGGCGCTATTGCCACAAACGAGGCTCTTGTCGCGCTACCACAGGGGTGGCATGTCGTGGAAGCCGATGTCGAGGGAATGCCCTCAGAAGGGATCATGCCCCACTTCGGCAGGCAGATATATAGAGTGCGCGGTGACGTCCGCTTTGCAAACGGCGAGCAATCTTGCCGCATCCGTACCGGCAGGGCCGACGCTTGCGAGGAGAGTTACGAGTGGCGAGGGCAACGCCTGTGGCAGATGGCTGTTCGTCCGGCGATGGTATTCCTGGGCAAGCCGCGAATGTATCGTATGGATGAAGGCGGGGGGGGGCACATTGTCTCCGGACAGGGCAGCTGGCGTCCTTTGGGAGCAAGTTCGACATCCCTAAGGGAGCCACTCGGACTGACCGAAATGTGGCATTCCATCGAAGGCGAGATTAGGGGACGAGTCCGTATGCTCGTTCTCCCCTGTGCGGCTCAAGTACGCTTGGAGTCAGGTGATGCGGCATCAGGAAGCATTCGCCTCGTGCGCTGGGGAGCCGCCAGCCTTCGGATCGATCATGCGAACATCACAACGGTCCTTCGGCGCGATGGGAACGACTTGGTCGCGGATCTTAAGATGGGCGGCCATGAGCCGGCTCCAGAGTGGATCGAAGTTGACATCCACTGGCCGCATGCGACGCAGCCCGCCAGAGTGCGCCTTCCCTTTCCCGTACAAGGAGCGCGGATTTTTGCCAATGGACAGAATCTGTCACCTGGCACACTTCTGGCGATAAACCAGCTTCTCGGTGTTCGCATACTCTTCCTCGGTGGAAACCCAAGTGCCCTGCCCCGCATGTGCCTGCAGTTGCGACTGGCAGGTAAACCGGACATTATCAACCGCCAGATCACACCGCCGACCGGCTCGATGCATGCCGAAATACGGCTACAGGACTACGCTACAGAGATTGCCCATCTTCTGGCGACCGATGATCGGCCGGACGCAAACGTCGAAGTGTTCGCACAGATCGGTGGCGAGCCTTACGCCTGTCTACGAATAGCTCGCTATGCATGCCGCCTTGAGCGCTCCGAACGACATATCCTCATAGGGGCGGACGCTAACGGTAACGTCATGCCGGAAGCGCTGAGCGGACTCCCCGTTATGGCTTTGCGCCTTGACTCACCTGGGGACGAACCTCAGAGCCTGCCCTGCTCCCCATATAAGGACCCCACCAAAATCGCCTGGGATTTCTGCCCGGAGGATCGCGAGCCAGGGTCCTGGCTGGTATATCCTGCGGCAGGCTCACATCTCGTCTTCCGACCAACCCTTTGGACGGTCGGTGACGAAAAGACGGATACGAGCATGTTGACCATGGCGATCGGCATTTCTGACCCTGGGCAGCGGGAGGAAGCACTCGAGGAGGTGATCGGCATTCTTGGCCGCGACCTCCTCAATCCAGACTGGGGCTACGTTGAACGACTTGCCGCTCAAATCGGCCATCTGCCGCTGGTCACACTCGACCTGTGGCGGCATTTTGCCCGGTCCGACAAGGCAATGGCAGCCTTGGCTATGCGCTTCTCCTCCATTCCCTTTTCCCTCATCGACCGTTTCGCCGCAGAGCTACCTTTCGCGTGGGAAACCATCTCGTTTGTCGCTTGGAAGGAAGCTATCTGCAATCTTCGACTCCAATGCGAGTCAAACTTCAAAGCAGTGGCAGAAATCGTGTTTCAGGACCATTTAAAAAGCAGACTCGGCGAAATCACGTCGCGTAGGCCGGCTCTTCGTTGGTCTGTGGCCTTGGCGCGCGCTGCTGCCCTGGGGGAACAGCCCCAGGAGCTGCAATTTTTCCAGAAGATCAGCAGCGATGAGATAGGCCGGATCCTGTTTAATGGCGACGCAAGCCCCTGGCAGCGCCTGTTGAGAAGCCATGCTGAAGACCAATGGCCGGAATATTTCAAGGTTCACATTGCTCAGGCGAGGCAGGATGGGAACTACGCTTGCTTCTTGAGTCCGAACAGTCAAGGCTATCGCGACGGCATCACCAACCTGCCGCTTCTCTTGGCGACCCAGGCGGCGATTGGTGCCACTCGCGAGTGGCTCAACAATCCCGCCTTGATCCACGCCCTTCGTAAGCACATCGATTTCGACCACGACTGGTTCGAAGAGGCCTACAACTGGAGCACTGCCCGTAGCGTTTCAGCCGGGTTCCTAAAGAACGAGTTTGCCCAATGACCGACAACTATTTCTCCGAGCTGTTGCCTCAACTGGCCCGCAGGTCCACGCTGGCAACTATCCATAGGCTAGGATTTTCGAACGTCCCTCTCAGGAGGTTCCTTTCCACAGCCTTTTCCAGCCCCTTTGGCGAGAGCGGCAGTTTCCTGGCTGATCCCGCGTTCGAGGCCGTCTTTGGCTGGCGCCAGGCTAAGCCCACTATGCAGGATCTCGCGGGAGGCCTGCTGACGTCTGGCCTCGTCGAAGCTATGGACGCCCCTCCCAAGGAGCTTGTGAAAGACTACCGATTCGCTAAGCAACTGCACCCATACCTGCATCAGCTAGAGGCTTGGCAAGTCCTGTCCCAACCTCAGCCGCAGTCGGTGGTGGTGGCGAGCGGTACCGGCTCTGGCAAGACTGAGTGTTTCATGGTTCCCATCCTCGACCGGCTCGCAAGGCTACGGGAGGAAAAACACGGCCGGCTGACGGGAGTGCGGGCTCTATTCCTCTATCCGTTGAACTCGCTGATTAATAGTCAGCGGGACCGTCTTCGGGCCTGGACACACGCATTTGGGGGCGACATCCGCTTCTGCTTATACAACGGAAACACTCCGGAGCAGGTCCCGCAGCGGCAACGTCAGGACCACCCGAACGAGGTACTGGACCGAGAGACGCTTCGTTCGTCGCCACCACCCGTTCTGGTCACCAACGCCACCATGTTGGAATACATGCTGGTGCGGACGAACGACAAGCCGATTCTTGACGAGTCGCAGGGCAGGCTCGAGTGGGTCGTGCTCGACGAGGCGCACACCTATATCGGCTCCCAAGCGGCGGAACTTGCGCTGCTCATCCGTCGCGTGCTCTTCGCATTTGGGGTGAGCCCTGAAAAGGTCCGCTTCGTAGCCACGTCGGCTACGATCGGTGACCCCGAGGGCAAAGGTGGGGAGCGACTCAGGCGATTTCTTGCCGAGGCGGCTGGAGTGAGCCTGGACCGGGTCCACCTCATCTCCGGGGAACGCCATGTTCCGAGCTTGCCCGAGGGGACACCGAAGCGGCGAGATTCCCTCGAGGCGCTCTTGCGAGTCGATAGAAAAGCGGAATGCTCAAAGGTGCGCTACCGGGTCCTGGCGGAACACCATGTCGCCCGTACGCTGCGCGACCTCTTTGTAGGTAACAAGAACAGTCCACCGGTCGCCCGGTTGTCGGACGTCTGTCGGGTTGTTCACGGTGATACCCCGCCCAGCCCAGAGGCGCAGATGGAGGCCCTCCGCTGGCTGGACCTGCTCTCGGTGACCAGCGACTCCAATGGCGCATGCTTTTTGCCGCTGCGCACCCATGTTTTCCACCAGACGCTCGCCGGGCTATGGGCTTGTGCCAATGGCGCTTGCCCTGCCAAGGCGGGAACCACTTTGGATGATCCAGATTGGCCTTTCGGACAGGTTTATTTTGACCCGCGCAAGCATTGCCGATGCGGCAGCCCTGCCTACGAAGTCGTCGCCTGCGACGAGTGCGGCGAAGTCTACCTGCTTGCAGGCGAGGCCGGAGGATTTCTTACGCATCTTCAGTCCACGTCAGCTGTTGATGAGTTCGAGCTCGAAGTCGAGACGACAGTTGGAGGAGAGGAAGAAGATGAACCTTCCGAGGAGGCCGCCTCCTCTGCCAGGCAACGCAAGGTACTCATCACCAACAGGTCTTCCTCCCGGCCAAACAGCCTCGTTGGCGAAATCGACATTGAGCCTAAAAGCAGGCGGATTACCGAAGCAACCGATGGGACTCTGCGCGTGATAGCTCGCGAGGCCGAGGCCTCGGGAATCGGGTGCCCCTTCTGCGGAGGTCGGGAGACGGACCGCAAAGCTCTGCTGCAACCAGGGCGAATCGGAGCTCCATTTCTCCTAGGCAACATCCTGCCAACCATGCTGGAGTATGCACCCGACGGGGATAAACCCGCCGACCACCCGTATCGCGGACGGCGCCTCTTGACCTTCAACGACAGTCGCCAGGGTGCAGCCCGTATGGCTGCCAAGCTGCAGCAAGACGCGGAACGCGGGCGGGTGCGAAGCCTCATATACCATATCGCCATTCAGCAGGGTCGGCAGCAGGCGAACAGGGCTGCGGTACAGCTTCGAGGCGAGATTGATCAGCTCAAGGTTGTTCAGAGCCAGATGCAAAACGAGGCCTTGGCTACGATGATCGCAGACAAGGAGGCCAAACTCACCGCCCTTGCCAAGCCCAAACCGATTCCTTTTTTTGAACTTGCCCAGCGGCTTGCCGACCAAGGAAGCGACTTTGATCGTATGCTCAGGCACTACAAGAAGTTCGCTCCGGATGTTTTTGGCAGTGTATCCGGTTCCGCAGAGTTGGCGAGACTGTTTTTGGTGCGGGAATTCGGGCGTCGTCCGAAACGTCAGAACAACCTTGAAACGATGGGGCTGGTCACAGTGTGCTACCCGGCCCTGGAAAGTATCCAAGGTGTTCCGACGGAGGTCGTACGAGCCTCAGGATTCACGGCAGGAGATTGGCGCGACTTTCTCAAGCTGTGCATAGATTTTTTCGTACGTTCGGGAGGCTCGCTACGAATCCCGGAAACTTGGCGGCGCTGGCTGGGGGTTCCGTTCCCTCAGAGCTGGATTATCGGACGCGACGAACCTCATGTTGGATTGTCCCAGCGACGGTGGCCGCGGGCCAGGCGGAGCGGTTTACAGAATTCACTGATCAAGCTTCTCGTTCATGCTCTGCGGGCAGATATTCAGACTGCCGAGGGCGAAGACCGAGTAGATACAGTTCTGCAGTATGCATGGGAGGCTCTCCTGGTTGCGGGCATGTTTGAGATGACCGCGGATGGACGGGTAACTCCGTTGGATCGGCTGGCCTTCTCCCCCCAGACTAAAGCCTGGATCTGTCCGTTCACGCGGCGTTTTTTGGATACGACGCTCAAAGGACTGTCGCCCTATTTGCCGCGTGAGATCCTTGGCAATCCCACCATCTGCGTCGAGGTTGAGCTGCCTCTTTATGACGAGCCTTTCAGTGGTGCGTATGATGACCTCGACCGCATGCGTCGAGGACGAGAATGGCTGGCAAAACAGGATTCAATCGACCCGCTTCGGCAAGAAGGTGTCTGGTCGGATCTTAATGATCGGGTGATCGAGCTTGCCCCTTTCTTCACGGCGGCGGAGCACTCGGCGCAACAAGACTCGTCCACTTTGAGCTCGTACGAACGAGCCTTCAAGGCCGGAGACCTAAATTTGCTCTCTTGTTCCACGACAATGGAGATGGGCATAGACATCGGCGGCATGGCGATGGTGACCATGAATAACGTGCCACCCCATCCGGCGAACTACCTGCAGCGAGCCGGTCGGGCTGGTCGGCGCCGGGAAACCCGCTCAGTCTCCATGACCCTGTGCAAAGCCAACCCCCATGACCAAGCGGTTTTCAGCAATAGCCGTTGGGCGTTTGATACTCCACTTCCGGCGCCGCAGGTTTCCCTGGACAGCAAGCTTATCGTACAACGCCACGTTAACGCCTTCTTGCTCACGCATTTTCTGGCACAACGCCTCGATGCCGCCCACCAAGAGAAGACAAAGCTGGCGTGCGGATGGTTTTTTAATGACTCCTCGCAACCGGCAACAAATTTCATCGCCTGGTGCCGGGCCTTTGATCCGATCACATCTGCCCCTGTAGGTAAGGGGCTTGAATGGATGGTCAAACACAGTGTTTTCGAGGGGTATCATCCGGCACGCCTTGCGCGACAGTCTGCGGACGCCATGGAGTTGGTAGGGCAGGCTTGGGTGGCCGAGTGGAAGGCCCTCGAAACCCAGGAGGACGCAATCGGGAGGACTGGAGGTGATGATGGCCCTGCCTTCAAGGCAGTGTCCATCCACAAGTCCCGCCTGGCTGGCGAGTACCTGCTTCGAGAACTGGCCACGAAGGGGTTCCTCCCTGGCTATGGTTTCCCGTCGCATATCTCCAGCTTCGACAACCTTACAGTCGATCAGCTCAAAAAATTTAAGTGGGACGCGAGACGGGAGGATAATCGCTATCGCCGACGTGAACTGGCCAGCCGCGATAGAGTAACGGCGCTCCGAGAGTATGCACCCGGTTCTGAAGTGGTGATGGATGGGCTGGTCTACCGCTCTGCCGGCATCACTCTGAATTGGCATTCGCCTGCGTCTCTGCAGGAGGTGCGGGAGATTCAGGATATCCGCTTGGCTTGGCGCTGCCACCGCTGTGGGGCCAGCGGTTCGAGCCATAGCCTGGACGTCAGTCAACACTGTCAGGCCTGTGGTAATGCAATTCGACCCATGAATATTCGGGAGTTCTTAGAGCCTGCTGGATTTGCCGTGGATTTGTACGAGAGCCCGCATAACGATGTTACCCGGCAGCATTTTGTGCCGGTCGAGGCACCATGGATCAGCGCTTGGGGCGACTGGCGCCTCCTACCCAACCCCAGCCTCGGCCGCTTTCGCGCATCCTCCCGCGGACATGTCTTCCATCAATCCCGTGGGATTTATGGGGCAGGGTATGCCCTCTGCTTAGCTTGTGGGCGCGCGGCGCCCATGGGTACGAATGGAGCCCTTCCCTCGACCTTCCAAAAGCCCCACCGCAAGCTTCGCGGCGGAAGAGCCGAAGACCCGATTTGCCCGGGCAGCGATAATCCATGGAAGATAAAAACCCGTCTGACCCTCGGTTGCGAAGCGATTACCGATGTCTTGGAACTACAACTTAAGACGGAGGATGGCGTCTGGTTGCAGGATAGGGTTGCGGCGCTGACTCTCGCTACGGCGCTTCGCGATGCCGTCGCAGAATGGCTCGGGGTCCAGGCCTCCGAATTTGGCTGTGACGTTAAGGAATCCTCTCCAGAGCCTGAAGCAAGATGCCTGTCGATCCTGATCTATGATCATCACTCGGCGGGGTATGCATCCAGTGCCGAACGCTTCATCGATGACATCTTCTTCATCGCGAAGTCGCACCTCTTGTGCAAGGCCAACTGCGATAGCGCCTGCCCCCACTGTGTTTTAGATTTCGATCAGCGGTTCATGGCTGACCACCTCGACCGGCATGCAGCTCTGCGGGTGCTTTCGGAAAAATGGTTACACACCTTGTCCCTGCCGGCGGAGCTGGCATATTTCGGAGTCACTTCCCGCGCTGAGTACAGTCCTCTGCCTGAGGCGATCATGCGTGAGGCAATGCACGCGGATGGGGTGAGCATCCGCCTGTTTGCAGACGGCACCCCTGCGGAGTGGGACGTCGGCACTTCTCCGCTGCGCCAGCTGGTCTATCGCCTTGCCGGTAATGACTGGGAGGTCATACTCGTGCTTCCAGAGACGGCCGTCGCATCGGCTGACGAAGCGGACCTTCTGTCTCTTGCCAGCCTTGCGGATCATCCCGCAGTTAAGGTGTTCGTTGTCTCTGCGATTCCAGTCGCCAACGGAGGTCACGTGATTGCGGAGGTTAACAGTAACCACCGTAGTATTCGCTGGGCGTTTGGCGACAATGCGGCGATGGTATTCGGGCCGACCTGGGGCATTGCATCGCTCCCTCTGGTCAAGGCGGAGGTCTCCTCCTCCCTTGCCTTGAATGGCCGAACGCTCGAGTCAAGTTCCATGCGGCCACCTCGCCTAGAAACGGGGGACAGAGAGCTCGTCGTCCACCACGAGATCGACGGGCAGCTACAGGAGTTTGGCCACCAGTTCTGGTCGCTCCTTGCATCCGAGCACGTAGAGTCTGGGAGGCTTCTGGCTGATCCTCAGGCAGCTATAGCTCGCGTTCGTTACCAAGACCGTTACCTCTTCACCCCGTTATCAGTCGCCTTACTGGCCGCGCTGATAGAAGGCCTCTGGCTGATGATTGGCCGGAACAGGTGGACAAATCCCCAATTTGAAATCATCACGACCCGCCAGAGGAGCTTCGGTGAGAACTTGGCCCGGCAAACCGTATGGGGCGATTGGCTCGACCTTGAAACCCGCGATCAAGCTATAGCGCACGCGTTCCATTGCAAGGGGATTGAGGCAAGCGTGCTGATAGTCGATAAGTCGGCGACGAAACACGGTCGACTTTTGGACGTCGATTTCAATACCGGGACACGCCTAAGCCTCAGGTTCGACCAGGGGGTCTCCTATTGGCGTGCGACCTCCAGCCCTAACTATAGGTCAGCCTGCCACTTCGATTTTACAGTTGATCCTGCAAGTCAAGGAAGGCAACTCGCCGAAATGCAGACGTATGTAGAGGGTGCGGCCTATCCAACAGAGATATTCGCCAAATTGAGGAATCTTACGGTCCCAGGTTCATGAGGCTGCCGCGAAACCATTTTAAGATATCGAGTGTTCAACAGGCTGGGCTGTGTTTGCGTTCCATGTTGATTTAATCCCAGCGCCATTGTGCGCATTCTAGCTGACGCCAGCGTATTCCCAAGGCGTTCGTACATTCGTCTCCAGCCAAGGCAATTGGAGATGTACTTGGTGGAGTTGCCCCGCTGGGCAGGACACCCTGCGGTGGCTGATGCGCGGATGGAATTCCCTTGGGGTTTCATCCGTAAGGCCTTGTGATGATGCCTCTCGTTGTAGTCCTCGAACGCCGGTAAGTTGAGTTATCATGAAGAGAGGATGTTTTCCGAAGGGTAAATGGTATCTTGGCTTGTTTGATTCGTTTTTAATCATTAAGATTAGTTCGGGGCGAATGTTTTGGCCAACGAGGGAAGAGCCATCCTGATGAAAAATTAGAAGCAAGACTGAGGAGAACGTCATGCCCAAGGCTGAAACTCGCGTGTTGACTGCTCATGTGCCTGTGCCACTGGCAGAAAAGGTAGATGAGGTGGCTAACCGTTTGGAACGCTCTCGCGGCTGGATCATGAAGCAAGCGCTCTCATCCTGGATCGCCCAAGAGGAAGAGCGCGACCGGTTGACGTATGAGGCACTCGCCGACGTGGATGCGGGTCGCGTCATCGATCATCAGGCTGTGCAGGCATGGGCGGATAGTCTGAGTACCGATGAACCGCTGCCGGTGCCTCGCTAATGAACTTGAAATGGACTAGCAAGGCACTTTCCGACCTGACACGCCTGTATGAATTCTTGGCCCCTGTTGACCAATCTGCTGCCTCACGGGCGGTGCAGGCATTGGCCAAGGCCCCGACCGTCCTGCTGACCAATCCGCGCATCGGTGAGCAACTCTTTGCGTTCGCCCCTCGCGAGGTTCGGCGATTACTTGTCGGGCATTATGAGATGCGTTACGAGATTCAGGATTCGACAGTCTATGTGCTGCGACTGTGGCATACTAGGGAGAGTCGCTGAAATGGCTTGTATCTGCTCCAGTGTCGACTGTACCAGGGCATATAACTCCTGATCAGTTGCCAAGGAAGCTCGCTCCCCATTCTCTCACATTCAGGGGTGCGTAGCCCTTGGTCCTCGTCTTAGCCAGGTAGCTGGCCCACTCCACGCATCGATTAATATCTCGTTCATAGCAGGCATCATGACGATCTAAGTGGATGAAGTCAGGGTGCCTGTTGCCGTCTCTGCTTCGGTCACACCTATGGAGGAGTCCTGGGTAGTCGATCCCAAGGGCACTTTGCCAGAGTTGGTCTGCCTTCTCCATGTGGTTCCAACTGTGGCATGTGAGATTTCCATTTAGCAGCAGCATTACGTGGTAATGCTGGTGTTTTTCTCTGGATTGTTCACGTGCCCAGACGTACTGGAAGGCTATCCCCTTGCGGGATAAATAGCGCGTAAAGCTGTTGAAAAAGCGTTGAATGTCGTCGTTTCCACGGGATGAATAGAAGTCTCTCGGATATCGTAAGTCAAAGCGGATGAAGAGCACTCTGCTGAATCTACTCGTCATGTATTCAATGCGGTCAATGATGGCATCGAGTATGTCGATACGACAGGGCTTGTCGTCATACGCTTGAACTGGATAGTCTCTGTGGGTTTTTTCTGTTATGAACATGGTGTGCTCCTTTTTTTGGCTATTGAATTAATGGAGAGTGTTATTGTTTACACAAAAAGAAGCCGACACTCGTGATGTCGGCTCTTGCTATGGCTAGCTTTGGCTAGCTGGTGATGTGTTGGTGTGGTATTTGTCGTGTATGTATGTTTATACCAATATGTTTATGTGTTTAATGTTTATTTATGAATAATAAACATATAATAGATACATAAGAGAGATAATACCATTTTAGCATGTGTAATTTTGGAATATGAAATCGATATGCTGGATATTTATGGGTTTGAAATTGATTGCTGGTGAAGTTTGATGTGCTAATTTTTTGTCAGACTTATTTTTTACATACTATGTAGGGAGCGAGTGGTGACTTGTAAAAATTTCAAGTGCCTGTATGTGGCGGCAGTGTTTTTCCTGTTCTTGGCATTCCCCACTACGTTGTCTTTCGCGTGGGGCGGGAAGGTTGTTGGTGTCTCAGATGGCGATACGGTTACTGTGCTCAGCAGCAGCCATGAGCAAATTCGTGTTCGTCTGTATGGAATTGATGCTCCTGAGAGCGAGCAGCCTTTTGGCACGAAATCCAAGCAGAGCCTGTCGGGTTTGCTGTTTGGTAAGACAGTAGAGGTTGATGAGGTCGATGTTGATAGATACGGCAGGGTCGTCGCTCGGTTGCATGTCGGCCAGGTTGATATCAATGCGGAGCAGGTCAGGCGGGGGATGGCGTGGGTGTATGATTCTTACTGTCGTGATGTGGTATGTGTTGATTGGCGACGGTTAGAGGGTGCAGCACGTGGTTCGTCTCTGGGATTGTGGGGCGATCCGCGCCCCATGCCGCCGTGGGAATGGCGGAAGAGTAGGAGGGGGGCGTCCACGCAGGGTGTCCAGCATAAGAGTGGCGTTGAAGGCCAGCTTTCCGGGATAGGATATCACGGCAATCAACGTAGCCACGTTTTTCACCGTTCAGGCTGCAAGGATTATGACTGCCCCAATTGTGTCGTTATTTTTGAGACGCGTGAGGATGCGGTCAAGAACGGCTTTAGACCGTGCGGTGTGTGTCGGCCTTGAGGTGCGCGTGTTTTTAGTTCGGCTTTTCGTGTGGTGTAGATGGGGGTGATAATCTGTCGTATTTGTATGTTTTGTTGTTTTTATTTATGTTGCGTTCGTTTGGCTTGTTTATAGGTTTCGCTGGGGGTGTAAGGTATGGTTCGATTGGATGTGCGTCCTTTTCGTGCGCCAGTCTTAGTATTGGGGTCGGCGCCGAAGCCACTTGTGCCAGAATGGGCCCAGGGTGCGAAAGTGGTTTGCGTTAATGCCTCCGGCGCAATAGCTCGGACGCTTGATCTTCCAAGTCCAACGCTCACTGTGATGTCGGGCTTCATGTTTGGTGATTCGGTCGCAAACCGCGAGGCTCGTGCTGTCCTTGGTGGGCTTCGCACACAGCATTTGGTGTATGTTGATGTAGGGTGTGGATTTGCTGCGGCACGACGTTGTCTGCGCACATTGGGTTATGGTTGGGATGATGTCACGGTGCTTAGTTACGATCAGAGGGCGCAGCTTGTTCTCAATGTGACCGGAGTTGATGTTTCAACAGAAAATACGAAGCCATCTACTGGTGTGCTTGCTGTGGTGTTGGCTTTGTTGTTGAAAGGATCTCCTGTGTGTATGGCTGGATTTTCTTTTCAAAATTATGGGCATGCCTACAGTGCTTCAATGCAGCCTCGTCATCATGTAGGGGCAGATGTGCTCTTATTGAGTGTTCTTGTGAGGAATTTTTGTCTGTATACTACCTCTGTAGATGTTTCAGAGTGTGCTGGTATCCCTCTGTGGCCAAGTGCTAAAGCATGATTTTGTTGGTGTGCAAATATGATATACGCTTTGCGTGTACAGAGATAGTATTCGCCTGACACTGCCGTGCTTAGCGTAGCCCCCCACCGGTCAGCCGATAACTATTTGGGGCTTGCTCTCTCGCTGGTGTTGGCGTGCTATCCTTGACTTCGGGCTAAGCTCTAGCTAAGTCTGAAATGAACAAGGAGTATCGTATGGAGGTGACAATGAATATCGTCCCCATGCATCAGGCCAAGAGCTCTCTGTCACAGTTGGTAAAACGTGCGGCAGGCGGTGAAACCATTTTTATCGGCAGCTATGGCCGAGCAGAGGCCGTCCTTAAGTCGGCCGCAAGTGCCAAGCCGAAAAAGCGCCTTGGGCTTCTGAAGGGCAAACTGATAGTCCCAGATGATTTCGACGCTCCTTTGCCGCCGGAGTTTCTCGCCGCTTTTGAAGGGAATGAGGAATGAGGCTGCTGCTGGACACCAACGCGCTTCTCTGGGCGCTGACCGATTCCCCGCGCATTGAGCCTGTGCGGGAGTTGCTGCTTGCTGATGAAAACGAGGTCTTTGTCAGCTCCGTATCTTGGTGGGAGATCGCCATCAAAACACGCATCGGCAAGCTTGATGCCGAGTTGTCAGTGCTTCGTGTTGCAGCGCAGGAAAGCGGCTTCCTTGAACTTCCCCTTCTTGGTGTGCATGCGGAGATGTTGGCGACCCTTCCGAGGCACCACAACGACCCCTTTGACCATATGCTGGTCTCCCAGGCCATGGCCGAACCCATGCGGCTGATTACCGGCGACTCGGTACTCTCCAGTTATACGCCGCTGGTGCTCCATATTTGAAGCTGTGAAGGGGGCTCTCGCTTACGAGCGGGGGACTCACTTGCCCCTATCGTGCTCGGCAAGGAGCCGGACAGCCGATTGGGTGGGCAAAGGGGCATCGCGAGTACAGGGAGCGAGTCGTGTCGTGTTGCCAAGTTTGGCCAACGAGTGGCGGTTCCAAGGCTTGGCAGGCAGGCTTGACGCAACTTGGGTGTTGTTAGTCATGTAAGTGATTTTAGTGTGTTAGGCGTCTTGGCAGGGCTTGGCGCTATGGGGTTGAGTGTTGCTTAAATTTTTTAATAAAAACAAAGTGTTGAGATTTTTTGAGTGTGTCTAGCTAGAGCCTTCCCCTTTAGGGGAAGGCTCTAGTAATTGGCGGGTAAATGTGCGGCCAAGTCGAGGAGGGGGGCTATTTGCTGAGTCTGCCCTGCAGGCTCATCGCTGCGGCCCTGACCGTGTCGGGGCTGAGGTGCGAGTAGCGCTTGGTCATCTCAAGCGTGGTATGCCCCATGAGCTCGGCGACGGTATACAGCGGTGTGCCGCCTTGCACGAGCCAACTGGCGAACGTATGGCGCAGGGTATGGAAGACCACGCGCTGTCTGGTGTCGCTGATCCCTTCGTTGAGGCCGAGTTGCTCGACGACGCGCTCGAAGGTGTCGGATACCCAGTTGCGCTTGGCGCCGTTCTGGGCCGGGAAGACGTACTCTGTGCCGTTCGGGCCCTGGGAGCGTTCCGTGAGCATCGCCCGGACCTCGCCGGTCATGTACGCATGCCTGCTGTGCTTGTTCTTGGGGTCGCGGATGTAGATGGTCCCTGCCGTGAAGTTAAGGTCCGTCCAGGTGAGCGCATGGATTTCGCCTGCCCTGAGGCCGCAGAAGAGGGAGAGCAGGGCGCTGTCGTGGGTGTCCTGCGATCTTTTCTTGAGCTCCGCGAGTAGGATGCTTGCTTCGGATTCCGTCAGGAAGCGCATCCGTCTGTTGTCCTTGCGAGGTTTCTTGATGCGCGTGCAGGGGCACTCTCCGCTCACGATTTCATGATTCCGGGCCATGCCCCAGACTTGGGAGATAATGGCCAGCAGGTGGCGGATGGTGGCCGCACTTCGCCCAGCGGTCATGGCGTTGCTGGCTACCTGCTCAATGAGTGGTGGGGTAAGGGCGCTGAGTGGGGAATTGCCGAGTACCGGCTTGATCCATTTGGCGTAGTACCCGGATTCCGTCCTCATTGTCTGTGGCGTCTTGTGCAGGGTAGAGGAGGGCAGGTAGTGCCTCTCCCAGAATTCGTCCAAGGTTGTGGCCGCATGGGCTGCACGGCGCTCTTCAACAGCGGCCTGTTCGCGGGCCTCGCGCATCATCTCGCGCATTTCGGCGAGAGACTGCGGGCGTCGCCCCAGCCTGATATTCTCAGTGATCCTGGCTCGCAGCTGAGATGCCTTCTGGCTGGTCATGCCTTCGGATGCCCACCCGGCACCTTCTTCCTTCGGTTTACCATCGGATTTGTACCGGATGAAGAAATAGCGATCGGGCTTCGAGCCGTGTTTGCGGGTCTGACTTTCGCGGTAACGAACGCCGCGGTAGCTGGTGGAGGTCGTCGTGGTCATGGGTATCTCGCGGGGATGGGCATGTTTCACGAAAAGGGAGCCAGCCCCATTATAGCCCCACCTCTTGCGGGGTGACAACGCGAAATCTCGGGAAGGTTTAGGGAGCTTTCGAGCTAAATATTTCTCTTCAATATTCTGTTTTTATAGTTTAAATGTGATTTCTTGGGGTGGGTCGGGAAAGGTGAGGAATATCGTGGACTAATAAACTCATAACCCGAAGGTCGTCGGTTCAAATCCGGCCCCCGCAACCAGTAAATCAAGGCCCTTACGGATGCTCTCCGTAAGGGCCTTTTTGTTTTTCCAACCCTATTTCCAACCTTGGGATGGCTAATCGGAATCTCGTAGTAGCAAAACCATGGGCCCCCCCGTCACCATACGCATCTGTTAGGAGGCCTCCCGAACTGGGGGGCCTCCTGCTTTTTATCCTCTCTCCCGTGCGTCGTGATGGGCAACATCTCCAGGTACCAAACGTCGACGTTTGGTACCCATGACATTTTTCGAGGAATTTGGTTTCTACTGATCTGTTGGGTGCGCAAAGCAGCCCATTTAAGAAAAAGAGCTTTGGTTCAGGAGGATTGCCATGAGCATTGGTGGCGTTGAGCGCACAGAGGCCCCGGACACCCAGTGGGTATCGGAAAAAACCGCAGCACAATTGACAGGCTTGAGCGTCCACACGCTGCGTGGGCATCGCCTGCGAAGAAAGGGACTCCCCTACACGAAGGTCGGTCGAGCGGTTCGCTACTCGACAATAGACATTGCCAGCTTCATGCAGGCGCACAGAATCGACTTTTCGTAGTTCAGTGCCCCGCGCTGATATCCAACGCGGTGGCTGGAGCTACTCAATCTCCAACTCATGAGAGGTTCATATGCATCCGAAAGAAGAACAACAAGTTCCTAAGAGTCCCCAAATCGATCTCAATGTCCTTGCCGCGCGTGTCAAGGAAGTCCTGGAGGCATCGCCCGAGTCACTTGCGAAGGTCGAAGAGATCCAGGTTTCGCTGACGCGTTTGGACGTCACAATCATCCCAAAGCGATAGATCGCATGGCTGGGGGGGATACCTCCCAGCCCATGCAAAGGAGTTTGTATGAAAGATTTGAGCATTGAACAAATGATAGAAACTGCATGGATAACGGGACAACCGGTAGCCCGTTCCTGCATGCTTGGGGAGCCAGCTTTACATGGTGAGTCTCCTGTCATTGACGTCACACCCACAGAGGCCTCTTCGTTACCGCAGCCCAGTTCGCCTCATCGGTGGCAACGGGAGGCCCCATGGGCGCGGCCCCGAACATCACTGGCCCCGCATCTGCCGTATAACCAGGCGAGCTACCCGGCAGATACGACTCAATATTTTCCTGCAATATCACCCAAGGTAAAGCGGATGCTGGCCGGGGTTGACGGCTCGAACCTTCCGTCTGTCCTCACGGCGGATTCAAATGCGGAAGTATTCAGCGCGCTGGTCGAGTGGGAATTTGCAAAGCTCGCCGCTGACCGTCGCGAGCGCCTGCTTATGGCGCTTGGCATTGACGTTGACAGGCATTTGTGGCTTCGCCGAGGCGGGAATCCCAAGAGTAACAAGGGGGATGAGAGCATCATTTCCCTGGCGTCTTCAAGCCTGAATAGAGGCCCACTCGAAGCGGCTCAGGTCGTGGGAGGGCTGCTCGGCTTGAAGCCGGAATACTGCTTCCATACGTTTCCGGCTGGGAGCAATACCCCGCCCTCCCTGCCGCCGAGCACCAGCATCATTGAGGAGTATATCCCGAAGCAACTTATCGTTCGAGGGCGCTCCTACCAACTTGAAGATGTGGACTATCTGCATGACTTCAGTGGGTTCAAGGAGCAGGCGGTCTGCCGCTATACCAACGGCAATGGCGATTTTTTTGTGCTCGCGAGCCGAGTCGAGAAAGATGGCGAACCTGCACTACGTATCGGTGTGGCTCCGGCCTCTGCCTGGCTGTATTCGCGCACGAGGATGGCAAGATATCGGAAGGCTCCCGTGTTGCTCTGCCTCGGTACGCGGGTGGCCATGCACTTTCGGGAGAAGGCACGGGAGGGTCGGTTGCTTGAACGGGCAGGCATCATTGCTTCTGGCTGCTTTGGGGGGGCGACTGCATTTGACGCCCTGCACTTCAAAGACCTAGCCGGGCATCCTGTCGTGATTATCCCCGACTCCACTCGTGAGGGGGTGAAGGGGGCTGAAGACTGGGCGAAACGTTGCGCAAGGGAAGGCGCCGCGAGCGTGAGCGTCTACCCGTGGCCCATCATTGCCACCGGTGTGCCGGTCATTGATGCCTCTTGTCCCCCTGAATCGTGGGAAAAGGAGCTGTGGGGGAGGGCGGTGTACCTTGACCGCATTGAATTGCCCTCAAAGCTTGCTCAGGACGTGTGCCGTCTGTCTATTCCGGCTGCGGACTATAGGCGGTGGATGGCGTCCGTGGGCCTTGTGTCCGTGCCCACGGAGGAGGTTCGGGAAAGCAAGGGAACCATCCCGTTTTTTCGTCTTGGCGACATTCAGGGAAAAGAGCCGGGTGCCCGAGTTCTTCTGACTCTGGATATCCTGATCACGCCCCAATACACGACGCTGATTTGGGGATGCTCCAATGCGGGCAAAAGCTGGGTCGCTATCCAACTGGCCTTGGCTATGGCTGGTGGATTCAAAGCATTCGGACTAGCTGCGATGGTCCCTCGCCGCGTCTGCTACCTTGATGGTGAGGTTGGCGGAGAAGACTTCAAGGCGCGTTGTCAGCAACTCCTTCACGGAAACCCGAATGCCCAGGCCCTCGTGGATCAAAATTTGAGCATCCTGCCCCAATCCGGCTTGAACATTCTGGATGCGGCATGCTCGCAACAAGTCATCGAACAATTCCGCCACGAAAAGGCTGATGTGCTTGTCATCGACAACCTGTTGTCGTTGGCTCCAAGCGCGGCCAAAAGCAACGCCGATGGGCTGTTCAACTTCGTCCGACAAGTTGAACAAGCAGGGATCGCGGTCATCATCGTGCATCACTCCGGCAAGGATGGAACAAACTTCAAAGGATCAGCCGATCTCGCCAGTTTGTCCCAGAACGTCATCCGCCTGGATGGGCGCGAGCAGTTGGCAAGCCAGGAGAACCGGAGCCCTGAGTTGGAGGAGGTTTGCCAAGCCGACGGTCCAGTCGTGCGAATGACCGTTACCAAGTGCAAGGCTGCGCCCCAACTTGAAAGGAAATCCTGTACCTACCACCTTCCGGTAGGTAGTGGGTGGCGCCATATCGAGGGCTCTCTCGCAGACGTCGGGCAATCGCCTATGTCTGAAGGATTGAGCAGCGAGCCGAGGGCAATGGAGCCTCCCGTTATCCCCACCCGGGATGTCGACATGGACTCCCTGTCGCCAGACGAGGACAAGGTGTTCAATGTATTGAAAAAGCAGAAGAGTCGCCGTGTCGAACTGGAAACACGGACCGGCCTCAAAGAGGACAAGCTTGGTGGCATACTCCGAAAGCTCAAGGACCGAGGGCTTATCGTAAAGGAAGGCAAAGGCAAGGCCACCTACTACCGTTGTGTGTAGTGCTGCTTGCAAGCGATTCCGTCTTGAACGGGTGCCTCAGCATACGGGGCACCCTTCCTTTTTCGGGAATGCCCGGCCATGCGCGGTGCTTTTATCGTGATGTGCCGGGGTTGTGCCGCGAAATGCACCGGTGATTCGGTGGTTATACACCGCAAATCGGTGAAAAATTGAGGGCTAAAAAGAAAAAAATAGTAATGTCAGCATGGTGGGCTAGTGCGTCCGGGTGGGGGTGTGCGCCTGTGGCGTTCCCCCTACTCCGTTGTGGGGGGGATGATAGTCTCCCCCCTTCATGGACTACTCCTCTTGGGGACGGCCCTCAGGCAGCGCCAACGGTTCTTCCTCGCAATCGTTCGTTTTCGTGGTGCCTGTCTCCGACAATATGGCAGCAGCGAACACGCCAGCGACACCGGCTAGGCAGCCGCCAAGAAACACCCAGGCCCTGTTCATTCCCTCGTCCTCGGGTTCGTGGTCAGTCATCGATGCTCTCCTTGACGATGTTAAGTACCGCGATGGCGATGGCGAGGATTGATCCCCAGTTCATATCTTTATCCTCCTTGGGATGCGGACCTTCGGACAGTCCGCAAAGAGGACGCATTCCGTAGGCGGCAGAAGGCACCTCTTCCACGGCCAGAACCGGCACAGGTACATCCAACGCATACGACCTCCTTGTCGGGGTGTTGAAAGAGAAAGGGGAGGCGTGGTGCCTCCCCGTTGTTCGTTGCCGGTGTTTTTCGTAGTTGCATCATGTCGCGCGCCTTCCGACCAGCGCGCCCTGCAGCAGGCCGAACATCGCCGGGGCAAGTTCGGCCATGGTGTTGATCGTCCGGTGCCGTCCCGGCAGGTGCTGCAGGATGTTCACCGCGCCGATGCCGATGGCGTAGACCTCGAACCCCAGCCGTTCGGCGTGCCGGATGGCTTCCAGGGCGCATGTCGGCGTATCAGGATCGCCATCGGTCAGCAGCAGGATGAGCTTGCGGGCCTCACGCAGGGGCAGCATTTCCTGCATCACCCACCACAGGGACTCGGCCAGTGGGGTGGTCCCCACGGCTGCCACCTTCAGTCCCGGATGTACCCGCTGTCCGTGCCGCACCAGGCGGCCCACGGTTTTCTGTTCCGTCGACGCCGGGTCATGGCTGGCCGGAAAGGCGGTGATGGCCACGTTGATGCCCACGGTCTCAAGGGCCGAAGCCACGGCGTGACAGGCCGTGCTGGCCAGCCGGATGTTCGGGGTCATGGACCCGGAGCAGTCGAGGAGCAGATGTACGGCTGTGTTGATGCCGACGCGCGTTCCCTTGCGCATGAAGACGCGGGCGTCATCCGTGGCGATGCGGTGGAGTCTGCGCGGGTCGAGCTTCCCGCTTCGTGCCCCGTGGGTCCGGCTGATGGTCGCAGCCTGTAATAGGCCATGGAGCCGCGTCCGCAGGGCCGTCGATGCCCGTTTGGCCTCGGCGATGTCGTCGGGGTGCAAGTCCCAGCTTACCTTGTGGGTGACGGTGGCCACGTTCACGGGCAATCCGTCGCTGGCGGGTGCCTCACGCTTCAGGGCCTCACCAAGGATTGCACCGAATTCCTGCGGAAGCTCGTCCTCCTGGGCATGCAGCAGGTTTCGTATCCGTTCCCACGGTGATGCCGTGGGCTGGTTGCCGTTACCGGTACCATCCGGGTCGCCCCCAGCCTGGCTGGCGTCCTGATTCGTACCTGACGCGGGCTGCGGCGTTTCCGTGGCCTTGCCCAGTTCAGCGACGATGGCCCGCGCATGGGCAATGGCCTCGGTAGTGGATGCGCACGAGGTGCGTACTGCTTCGACAACACAGGCCATGCGAGTAAGCAGGCCCGGACATACTTTGTTGAGACGGGCCGCGATGATGTCGCGCCGTTTTCCGATGGCCGGGACGTCCCATGCTCTGACGGTGAGCAACAGCCAGTTCAGGAACAGCACTGCGGGATCGTCCGTTGTCGCTGTAACCTTGCCGCCGAAGAAGTGTTCGATGAGCCAGTCGAAGTTGCCCCGGCAGCCGGGGAACGAGGCAACCAGCCGGTTTTCAACCCTCCAGTCCTCGATGATGTTCCACACATGGTGCTCAAGCGGGGTAAGCTTCGCGGCCTTCAAGGCTGCGAAGTCAGTATCCCGCAGGTGGGCGGCCTCATGGTCGATGTAGCCTCGGGCCAGTGCGAGGAAGGTG
Organism: Nitratidesulfovibrio oxamicus; assembly: GCF_015731765.1. Classification (GTDB taxonomy): domain Bacteria; phylum Desulfobacterota; class Desulfovibrionia; order Desulfovibrionales; family Desulfovibrionaceae; genus Cupidesulfovibrio; species Cupidesulfovibrio oxamicus. Next base: position 14,930 of record NZ_VRYY01000111.1, on the reverse strand, counting down.
TCGGGCACGCCCACTGGCAGGGCGGGGAGATGGATCGCGCTACCGTCCGTGTACGCCTCTGTGCCCCCGATGGTCACGGTGACGCCGTATTTCCTGCCGAGCACGCTCGCCACCAGCGGCAGCGAGCGCATCACGGCGCGTGTGTCCAGCATGTTGTCCTCCAGCAGGGGCAGCCCGTAGTGGCCGGTCCGCCCGGTAGTAGCGCCAATGGATGGGGGAAGGTAAGCCCTACCACAGCCCACAATTTGGCAGCACGGGTTGCAGATCGGACATGACCTCGTGGGGAATGGCGTCCAGCGCAAGATCGTCCCCAAGGTCGGGCATGTCGTCCTCTCCTTCTTCGGGTTCGTCTGCGGACGCTATCCGTCCATTCTCCATGCTCCCATCCTGCCGCAGTAGAGCATCCAGCAGATCGGACGGGCGGTGCCCCTCGATGATCCGCTGACCGTGCTCCATGAGCGCGGACGGATCGCGCAGCAAGGCCACCAGCCCTTGCAGCATGAGCAGGTGCGCCCCTTGTATCCTGCCCCGCTTGGGCAGGTTGGCGAAGGCCGTGCCGATGAGGTCGGCCACCGGGGCCACTCTCGGTTCCACGAAGGTGAGTCCGGCCAGCTTCTGGTGGATGGTCCGCAAGGGGGACAGCACCTTGTGGGTCACTTCGCTGCGGCCCGCATAGCACTTGTGCCAGGCCTCGGTGGCGGCTTTGGCCACCTCGTCGAACAGGGTCTGGCCAAGCCCGCGCACCTCTTCCGCAAGCCCCTGGCCCACCGGCTCCACATCGCCCGGCGCGGGCGGCACGATGCGGTATACCTGCCAACGAAAGCCCATGCGGCTGCGCACGTAGTCCGCGCTGACGGTGGAGTCGGCGATGATGCGTTCCCACTCGCCGTGCCGGGCAATCCAGTCCCGAACGGCGTCATCGTACCGGGTGAGGAAGGTATCCCTGGCGGCCAGGAATTCGTCACGAATGCGGTCGAGTTCTTCCACAAGGACGGGGGCTTTTTCCTCCGGAATGCCCCAACCGCCCAGAAAGCGGACGCCGTGGCGGTCGAGCAGGTTCACCGCGCGCGCCTTCAGCGTGCCGAATATCTTCAGTTCCTCGGGATCGCAGATGCGCTTGCTGCCGAGCGAGGCAAGCTCCTCCGGCGGCAGGTCCGCGCCGCCGAAGTCCGCCGGGGTCAGCTTGCGGCGGGCGGTCCAGATGTTCACGTCGAGGTTGATGGCCATGAGGCAGTTCAGGATGGTGTCGTTCATGTGCGTGCTCCATAAAAGCGGAACGCCCCTCGGGGGAGGGGCGTCCTATATTCCGTTGTGGAAGTGGTAGTGGTCCTTTTCGATCTTCTCCGCGGCCTGTCGCCACATCTCCTGTACCGGGTCCTCGTCGAGGCACCGGCCCCACCCGATGGTATGGACCGTGACCCGCGAGGGATGGGGTTCTTCGTCATCCCCGGTCCAGGTGCTGACCTTGAGGAGGTAGAGTTCCGCTTCCGCCTTCCAGTGGTGGCGGACGCCGTTGGTGTGGATATCCCGAACGAGGTGGATGCTGCGGGAGAAGGGAAAGATGCGCATGGCGGATGTCGCTTTCATGAGTGTGTGCTCCTCGTGGGTGCTGTGTAGGTCGAGGTCGTTCCAGAATGCGGAATCGTCGGGAGGGAAATCGCGGTTACGGGAGGGGGCCGTATGACGAGGCGAGCCGGTAGCCTTCCTTGAGTTTGCCAAGGGTGCGTGACCGCGCCTCGCGGATGGGGTTGCCTCGGTTGCACCGGGTGATGGCTAGTGCGAGCCGTTGCCCTTGCGTATTGAGCTTGCCCCAGTGGAGGTCGATGCCGTGCTCCTGGATGGTGCAGGACCAGAACTTGCCGCCCGAAGGCGTGTCCTTTTCGAGGCGCAGCCAGGGAGGCGCAGGGAGGGAGGCGAAGAAGGCGGGATCAAGAGACTGACGGGTGAGCAGGGAATCCATGAACTGGAGCACCAGGCCGGTATTGCCCGGGATTCGGGGAGACGCGGCATCCTTGCCGGGGGTGTCCGCAGCGGACGAGTTCGGCGCGGTAGCGGCGTCCCCGTTCACTCCCCCGTGGGGAACATGCGCTGGGCGATTTCGTGGAGTAGCGTTCGGGTTTCCCGCGTAGCCTTGAAGCCGAGTGTCCGGTCGAGGGCGTAGGCCACGGGCTGGATGCCCTGTCGGGCCAGTGGCTGGAACCGCTGGGTCAGGTCGGCCCAGCGGATCAGGGTGCGGGTGGAGAAGGTCACCTCGATGGAGGCGCCATGTGCCGTGCCCGATTCGCCCATGAACAGACGCCGGATCTCGTTGGCGTAGTCGATCATGGTGCGCCGCAGGGGTGCAGGGAGTTGCGGTGCGATACGCTCCAGCAGCCGTTCTTCCGCTGCGGGTTCGGGGTAGCCCATCTCGCACAGCCAGAATCGGTCTAGGAAGGCAAGGTTCTGGCGCAGGGTGCCCTGGTAGAGGCCCGTTTCGTCGGAACCGCCGTTGGTGTTGGCCGTGGCCGCGAACCGGAACATGGGGTGCGGCGTGACCAGTTCACCGCCGTTCTCCGGGATGCACAGGGGCTGGCCATCGAGGATGCCGTTGAGGCCCGTGGCCGTGGCTGGTTCCAGTAAATCCAACTCGTTGAGGAGCAGGATTCCCCCGTGCTTCATGGCCAGCGCCAGCGGTCCGTACTGGAACTCCATGGAACCCTGATGCACGGAAAGGTGTCCCACCAGGTCCGGGAACTCCAGCCTGGCGTGCCCGGTGACCTCGAAGACCGGGTAGTTGAGCCGGGCGGCCAGTTGCCGGATGGCGCTGGACTTCCCGCTGCCGGTGGGGCCGAACACGTAGAGCGGATCGGAGGCGGTCATCAGCCAGACCACGATGTCCCGTGTGGTTTCGTGGAAGATGTAGTCGGGGTCGGCCTTGGGGGTATACGCCGAGGGCTGGCGGTAGCCCTTGATCATGCGACCCGACGGGGTGCCGCTGAACACGGCGCCAGCGTCGAGATCGACGGGCTGCAACGCGTGCAGGCCCGAATCGGTATAGGGCATGGGGTGCTCCTTTGATAATGGCGAGAAGAGGTGGTGGCGGTTGACGTTTGCTGCTAACGGATGTAGTCATAAATGACTACGGAGGGTCATCCCATGCAGCATCCCACCACCATTCGTTTCGATCAGGATACCGTCGTCCGGCTGGACGAGATCGCTGCGGCCACGGACAGCACGCGCGCCGCAGTCATCAAGGAAGCCGTCGAGCAGTTCCTTGCCTATGATGCTTGGTTTCGTCTCAAGGTGAGGCAGGGATTGGATGCCGTTCGCGAAGGGCGCGTGGTGAGCCATGACGAAGCCAAAGACCGCATGCGCGCCCTGGGCATTACACTGGAATGAGCAGTGTCATCGAATGGTCGCTCCCGGCGCTGGACGATCTTGCGGAGATTGCCATGTGGTTGCGCCAGGAGGATGCCGGGCTGGCCGAAGGCATGGTCCGACGCATCTTCGCGTCCGCTGAATTGCTCTCGCCGTACCCCCTTGCTGGCCGCGTGGGGCGAGTAGCGGGTACCCGCGAACTCGTGGTGAGGCGGAGCCCTTACCTCCTTGTCTACTTGGTCGAAGAGGCGCGAGTGGTCGTGGTCAGGGTGCTCCATGAGCGCAAGGATTGGCCGGGACCGGATAACTCTGACGCCCCCTAGCCGAAGTCGATGGTTCGGAACAGGCGTGCGTCGAAGGGATTGTCCCACCAGCCGCCGAGAATCTCGGCATCGTCAACGTCCTCGCCGATGCGCAGGAAGAGGTAGTCGTCAACGTCAAGTTCATCCATGACGTCGGTGATGAGCCGTACCTCCTCGAAGTCCGCGTACCATTTGACGCCTTCCCAGTAGTACAGCACGCCCTCGGAGTCCGGCGCGTCCTGCCTGAGTCCGTTTTGCAGGAACAATTCAATGTCGCCGGGATTCGTGGCATGCTGCCTCGCCTCGTGCATCGCCGCATCAAGCCGTGCCCGCCCGTTGTCGGACAGGCACAGGGCGACTTCGCTGTAGTATCCCATGGTCATTCTCCTTTTTCGTTGATGGGGCTGATGAACAGCCGTTCATGAGGCTGGCCGGTCTTGCGGGCCCGCTCCAGAATGTCTGTCACCGTTTGGGGATCGCCGGTCAGGGCTTGCAGTTCTTCCTGCAAGGCCGCCTGGTCGATGGTCTGTCTGCCGGGCATGGATGCCACCCGAAAGCGGTGCCTGCCTGCGGTTATCCAGTCCCGGGCCATGCTGTCGCTTACCGCCGCGATGCGCTGGAATGCGGTGCGGATGCGTCCTTCAATCGCTGCGATATCGCCCTCGATGGCGAGTTTGCGCTCCTTCAGGCTGGCGAGATGGTCGAGGTCCGCCGCGTGGGCGGGTCCGAGGTCCACGGGTATGCCGTCAACCCGCATGGGTCGGAACTTGGGACAGGTGGCGTTGGCATCGCACCAGTCGCACAGGGGATGGAACCCCTGGCAGTACGGGAGGTCGTCAAGCGTCAACTGTCCTGCCTTGACGGCGCTGACGGCCTGCCAGAGGTCGGCGGCCGTGTTGCAGCAGATGCCGAGCATGGCCCGGTTGGGCGTGTACGGCCCGAAGGCCTTGGCGTCGGCCATGGACACGGAAAGCACCCAGCCTTCAATGGTCACGCCTTCCGGTGTGCCTGGCAGGTCGATGCCGAAGAGCAGACGGGCCGCCTCCGGGAAGGTCTTGCGGGTGAAGACCGGTTGGCCGTCTTCGTCACGCAGCGAGCAGCAGGGGCGATGCCAGGTCCTCTCCAGCAGGCCAATCTGCCCGTAGAGTTGCACCTCGTTGGAGGTGTAGAGGGTTTCGGGCAGGTGCCCGTTGCTCTTGAGTTCCAGCACCCGGATGACGGGTGTCGAGGCTTCGTGGATGAGGGTGATGTCGAGGTGGGCCTTGATGGGCACGCCGTGGAAGGAAGCGCTGATTTCCAGTTGCGGGATGAGTCGGTGGCCGCTTTTTGTGAGGGCGTCGGTGATCCCAGCCTCCTGCCAGTGGCCTCGGTGCAAGGGGAGATGCCGCTTCAGGATGGAATCGACATGCTGAGGCGGGATGATGTGGGGCTGCGTGCCCGGCGACGCCAACTTGCGGGCAACCGCCGAGCGCAGGCATTCCGTTGCGGCGCCGATGTCGGACATGCCGACGTAGGTGTTGCGGTCGCCCAGTTGGGACTGCGTGGTGTGGACTCCGTGTGCGAGCAGGGATTCGGCGAGGAGGGAGAGAGGGGCCGCCAGTGCCGGAGGCATGGGGGATTGCGAGGTGTCTGTCATGGGGGCTCCATCGAATGGGCGAGGCTCCCCCATGGCGGGGGAATCCCCGCCCTTGGCGTGGTGTGTGGATCAGGCGGTCTCGGCGTACCGCCACCAGACCTTGCGCTCGGCGTTCCATTTGAACCCGGCAGCCGAGAGCAGTTGCTTGCGGGCAGACGTGCTGCCCGACGCCAGAATGCAAAGACGGCCATCCTGGGCGGTGGCCGTCGTGTAGCTGACTCCATCCAGCCGTGGCAGTGACGCCAGGGCTGGATGTGCTGTTTCTGCGGGCTTGGGCTGTTGAGTCGTCGGAGGTTGGGGCGGTTGCTGCGCAGGTGCGGCAGCAGGCTGCTGAGGCCGTGGCTGGCGAGGCGTTCTCTGCCGTGCGGGCCTGTCGCGGGATGCGGCCTCCCCGTCGTCATCGTCTTCCGTCACCAGGCCGAGCATGGCCGAAAGGGAGTACCGGCGGGCGTAGGTCATGGCGCTGCCGTACCCCTGCGGATCGGTTTTGGGCAGGGGCATGACCAGCAGCGACGACTGCCACTGGCCGGATTCCGCGTGCGTGAGTTTGGTGACGAGGCCGAGGTGTCCGGTTTCGGCCGGAACCGGGTATTGGGCCACCCAGATGCCGTTGGCCAGCAGCGCATCCCGGCAGGAGTCCATGACGGAGTTGAGAGTTGCATAGCGGGATTTGGCGAACGGGTTCTCACGGTCCTTGATGGCCGGTTGCAGGGTGTGCTGAACGGCAATGAGGGCCTTGGCGAGGTCGGTGACCTCAGGAGAGGTGTACTGAAGGCTGTCCATGGCGTCTCCTTGGAAAATGAAAAGCCCTGGCACACAGGGTATCAGGGCGGCTTTTGGGAATATCTCCCCAGTATCATGAATGTAATGTATATCTGAAAAGATGATGGATGATGCGCTTTGCGGCATGGCGGGGCACCATGCCGACTGCCTGTCTAGTCGAGATAAATGATCATCAAAACATCGCCGGAACGTACCCTGAACTTCGCCCATGAATCGTTGGCGTATTGGTTCAGTTGGAAGTTCGTTTTGTCCTGGGAAAGGACCCAGGTGATAGAAACCTTGTCGGACGTGGGACAGTACTCTTCATTGCGTAAATCCTTTCTGTACAGAGATAGTATTCACCTGACACTGCCGTGCCCGGCGGGTGCTGGTCAGGTTGCCTGCAGGCCCTGTCGTAGCTCGGCGCCGAACCCTTAGGGGCAGCACCTGCCGCCATTGCGAAGGCGGACGCTGCGAAGTCCATCAGGGAAACGACTGTCATCTGTCTTGAATGCGGCAAGGTGTGCAAGATCATCACGGCTAAGCATCTGGCCCTGCACGGCCTGGATGCCGACGCCTACCGCGAGAAGTGGGGGCTGAAGAAGGGCGCTCCGCTTGCCTGCAAGGCCCTTGTGCGGGCTCGCCGCAAGAAGATGAAGGAAATGCAGTTGTGGGAGCGCCGCCGTGCGACCGCCGGGGCGAAGCCCAAGGCTGCCGAAGCTGCACCGGCCACCGGCAAGGCTGCCAAGGCGGCCCCGGCCAAGCCCAAGGCAAAGGGCAGACCGAAGAAGGCATGACGCGCAGGGTAAAGGCCCGTGCGATGAAAAAAGGGGGCTGCAGGCCCCCTTTCTGGTGTGTGTCTTGATCGGCTTTTTGGTGAGCCTGAAAGAGTTGGCGAGTGCCCATGGAAGGGCTTCGCAGTCAGCGTTCCGTTATTAACGGAACTAATTGCAGCGCTTTGAAAAAATATGGTCTGATGCCGCTGCGGATTACTGCAGCAGCAGTGCGTTGATTGCTACCGGTGTCCGGGCATCAAACCTGAACCGTAACTGCCTGGGAGTAGCAAGGTCTATTCTGCAATCGACGGAGCTGTCGGCGGGCTGTTCGCAGGCCGTCACGTATTCCCATGGGGCATCTTCCTTGATGCGCTGGTCCACCCAGTATTTCAAAGGGATGCTCCCGCAGGGGGCAGTGACAACCCGGACGGCTTTGATGCGCTGCGTTGTGGCATTGACATTGATTGTCAGGTCCACGGTGCGCGCCCCGGGGGTAGCTTTCGATCGCCAGCAGCCGCTCGCGGATTGCAGCCCCGTAGCGCCTGTATCCCCATCCATAGGGGTGTTTGTTATTCCGAGTATGGTATATGGAATGCTGAGCCTGGATGGTACGGGCAGTGTGCCGGAACTGGATTGTACTTCTGCTGACGCGAATCTTTCCTTTATGTAGTCGTATCGCATCGCCCGTAATGTCGTTGTGTTGCTTTTTATTCTGAGGGTCATGGCGACGGGGACAGACTCTTTTCCGTCGTTGGTTGCTATGGTTGCTCCGCTGATTCCTTTCTTCAGGGCTTCTGCAGCAGTCTCGCCCGTAATGCGGAATTCGATGATGGCACCACCGTATTGATCGACTGCTCCGGCAGCAAGATTGGCAGGAAAGGTGTGATAGCTGGTGGCCAGCATGTGCATTACGTTGAATGATTGCGCTCTCCGGACAATGGATTCGTATCGATATGTTGGAACGCCAAGTCTTGATTGGCAGTCTCCGGCCTGCCTGCCGGCTGTTACCTGGGCAAAAGCGAGGTCTTGCGATTCATTGTCCGCCGCAGAAGCGTGAGAGCCTGTTTCAGCGGAAACGGGTCTGTCTGTTTCCCCTGAAATTCCCTGCATGTCAGTGTAGTGAAAGGGATCTAGTGTGCCTGTCTCCGGAGACCGTATGACGTGAGCGGGAACGGCGATCCAGCAGCGACCTGTTTGAGGAGATCCAAATAGCCACCCCTGTCCGTACTCTCCACTTCTTGAGCGGACAAAAACAGGCTCTGCCGACGCAGCATTTATTGAAATAAGGACAATGATGCAGGCGATAATATTTTTTGAAATGAGCACAGCAGTTCCTTATTTCCCCTTGTCGTCACGCAGAAGGGTGATGACGACACTCACTGACTTCAAGGTCATCGTTACGATGGCAAAAAACACGGTCAGCAAGATTACACTGGGGTCGGAGAGCGGGCCGACGAAGGCATCAAGAGCGAAACGCTCTGTCTCTCCGGTTGCGCCGGGTCGGTATAGATAGAGGTTGGCGGTTGCAGTTGTGGCGGAAATTCTGAAACCGTCATTGCGGACTTCTGCAATGCCGTACCAGGGTTCGGCCTGTGCATGTTGCCCGGAGGGGGAAAGGTTGTCCCCCGATGAAAGACGCCCTCCTGCGGGTAGAGGGAAAGAAGCTGATGAAACCGGGTACAATGCACCCAGATATGGGGCGAGCCGCGAGCGTCCGAAAATCTGTATGGAACCTGCCGACATGTGGTCTGTCGGATGATGCCGCTGGCCGTCTGGGATCGGTGGTTCTCCGTATTCACGTCCGATATCCGCCGGTCCGGCAATCGGAAGTGGAGGGACGGATCCTGTTTTGCCATTCAGAACAAAGATCGAGCGGGTTCCCAAGGAGCACGGGGGGCCATCAGCGAAGTTCAATGTCCCGGGGCCATGAGGGCCCGCCGATACTGCAATTGCAATTTCACCATCATAGTTACGGTAGGTGACGATGGAACCCGTGGACGGCTCCAGACGGCCAGTAAGGGCTTTTTTGCCAGTCAGTTCTTCCAGTCGCGGGCAACTGGCGATGTCGCCCCGGTATGCCGCCTCGTTCAGTGGAACCTCGGCTGCTTTTTCCCTTGTTACCCTGTAGGTGGCGAATTCCGAATTGGCCGAAATTGACACGTAGGGCTTCCGTTCTGGCAGGAAGCGCATGAAGCCAATGATGACAAGGGTGATCAGGAGCGTGCTTGCAATCAGCGTGGATACGCTTTTTCTGGGTTTCAATCGCGTAAGCAGGGAACGCACCGGTTTCATTACGGTGTCAGTAGCCATGCCGTGCTCCCTCAAAGACCCGGAGGCGGAATCATGACCTTGAGTCTGGTTGTTTCCTCGCGGAAGTCGTCATCCAGGGTGATCAGGATGTCTGTCGTACCGGGGGGGATGTCGGATAGATCGGCAACGCATTGCTTGTCATAGGCGATTCTTGCCCCATGGGAAACGTTGGAGCAGGGAATCTTTTTCATGCCGTGAATTTGCATTGAAGTGTAGCGGCCACTAGAGTTGACAAGGATCGACAACTTTCGTGTCTGCCCATTTGGGGGAAGGAGTTGCGGCAAGTGTATCGCGTCTTCAGGATCGCAGCTGCCAGCGTGAGACGTGAAGGCCTTGAGAGCGAAAGAATCCATTTGGTATCCGGAGAGGATGCTTCCGTAGCGCAAGGTGACCGGTAAAAGGCGTGCGGTAGGCCCTGGCGAAGACGGGGATTCTGCCTTGTAGAGGTTGTTTGCCGAGAACCGTCCATCCTGTGTTACGGCTCGGACGCATATTGCATTGTCAGTCATAGCAGGGAGGCGAATGTCGCCGATGTTGACGTTTCCGCTAGGATCGCCGATCCGGACTCCCACGATGGCACTGCTCGAAACCGGCACGGCCTGATCGTACGCTTCCCGGAACGATGTCTGGTCCGCCCTCAAGGGGAGGGGGTCTGCAGCACTATGGGCGATGCCAGTTGGCAGTAGCAAGAGGTATGCGCACAAGAGTATGGTTGTTGCATGTGTTGTGCTGCAAGACGACATTCCGCACTTCTCCCTGCTATGGATTCTTGAGTCTTGATTACAAAAGCTTGACGGATACAGGGAATGCCGGTTCTTTGTCGACCTGGAACATGCCCTTGAGTTCTCCGCCTTTCTCCAGGGTGAGGTTAAGGGTGCAAGTGCCAAGGCTGGTGCGGCCAACCCAAGAGATTTTGTTGCCGGTTACGACAGCATTGCCTTTGTACGTATCATCCCTGCGCTGGCAGTCGACCATGCAGAACCAGACGGAGCTGGAACCGGTGACCTTGGCGCCGTCAACGAGAAAAACGAGACCGTTTTTCAGGTAATTCCAGTGTCTGTTGAGGTAGGAGTCGTTGACTTGATTAAGCGCCCTTTCGTCGTTTCCGGCCTTTTTGAAGGCCTCTATGAGGCCGGGGGACTGTTCGACGGTGAAGGTGATTTGGGTTGATGAAGCAATAGCAGCCCTGAGGCCGAGGTTCTTGATGTCCAGATTGTCGCTTTCAAGGGCGCTTCTGGTGCAGATTCTTTGAACCGGCGCATCGTTTGTCGCGATTGCCTGTTCTATGTGTGCAAGGCGAAGGTCCGGGTCGGGATCATTGCATTTCTCTCTCCATTGCTTCAACTCGCCAGCCCTATCAGCAGCCGTGCCTGTGGCCGCATCTGCAGCATGCGAATAGGAAGCGGCCAGCGCAATCGCTGCGGACGCGGACAATGCCAAAGCCAGTTTGACGATACGGTGTTTCATGGGCCTGCAACTCCTTGTCAGCTGGTAGTGTAGGAAGTGTGACATGTGCGGCGTGGGGGGGGCTGAGTTTGAACGCGGTTTTTTGGAATCGGGAAGCTTTGGGTTATGTATATCCTGCCACTCCTTGAGAACTATTTGTTTTTTTCTAATTGACTTCTCGAGAAGTCGCGGGCGTAGCAGGCCGCCCACCCTCAATACCCCATGCGCCCGGGTATCACCCCGCGCACGCCGCCGCGCGGGTCCGGGCAGTCGCCCTTGCGGCGCGGTATGAGGTGGATGTGGGCATGGAAAATGGTCTGTCCGGCTTCCTCGCCGCAGTTGGCGCCGATGTTGAACCAGGCCACGCTGCTGTCGGTCGCCGTGATGTGCGCCCGCAACTGGCGGATCATCTCGTCCGCGTCGCGCCGTTCCTGATCCGTCAGGCCGAACCAGTCTGTCACGTGCCGCCGGGGGATGATCAGCATGTGCCCGGGCGTGACGGCGTACTTGTCCGGCAGCGCAAGGCAGGTGCCGTGCACGTGCTGCGCCCGGGCGGCCACGCCTTCGTCGCAGAAGGGGCAGCCTGCCTGCCGGTCTGCCGCGTAGGCCGTGTTGGGGTAATCTGTGGCGTCAGTCGTCATGGATCCTCTCCGGCGGGATATGGCGGGGTTCTCGGCGCAAACATACCAGCCTGCACGGCCGCGTGCGAATTCCTGCCCCTTCTGCCCGGCGGCGTTCTCCTTGGCAAGTGATGATCGGTATGAGCAACTGCCTGATTATTCTCATGTGCCTGTGGTGTTTACATAGGGCGTGGCTCTGGCATAACAACGGGCGGTAAGGTTGCCTTGGGGGGGGGGGGGCTGGTCGGGCACAAGGGCTGGTTCTCACCCGTTGTAAGTACAAACCCTCGCGGATGTCATGAGCGATACCCAAACGTCGTATTCAGTTTTTGATGATCTGGGCTTCAAGCCGTATCTCGACCATGCCTATGTCGAGATTCAGGCGCTGTATCTCGAAGATGACAAGCAATGGGTCATCAGTTGCCACGTGGCTACGCCTTCAGTAGGCGATATGCCAGCAATTGCCGGTTACGGTGCGATACACATGCTTAGCGAGTTCGGGCTGTACTTTTCTCAAAGAGTACGAGTGTCGGGCGTCACGGTGCGTTCGGACAATGGCCGGGGATTCTGCGGACGTGCCGATAGTGATCCCTATGAACTGTTCCTGCAGTTGGAAGGCATCGAGCGCAGGGCTCCCTGTGCCAGGCGCTCACAAGGAGCGGATTCTGGAACGGCAGCCATGATATTGTTCGGCGGGCATTTCAGGCATGAGTTGGCGCACCAAAGCAAAAATGTTTAAGGGCTGCCCCCGAGCAGGCATTCCGTGATGGACTTTCTGTGGGGGCAGCCGGAAGAGGGGGCGCAGGGTTGCGGGCAGTCTGATTAGCCCCCATCGGGCGGCTGCGTCGGAAGAATGCTAGCTCTTCACAGAAGTCAGCAGCGACTGCTCAATACCGCATCTGCGCTCTTTATCCGCGAAGTACCAACTTATATCGCTGGTTTGACTGCCTCAGCCTTGGCCTTCTCTTGTTGTCTAGTTTGATTTGCCCCAGACTCAAGTGTCGACCGTAAGTGATTGTATGACTTAACAGCGCGCGGGAAATCAACGATAGCATAATACAAGCGATCAGCGATTGTATCCTTGCCGGGTCCCATGAGCTCCGTGCTGATGCGAACATGCAGCACGGTGCCTGCGCCTGACAGAGTGCTTATGCTTGCATTATATTGACCTTCAGCCATCTCCATCACGCGCTCAATGGCGTCTTGGAGGTTGTTAACAGATCGCCCCAAATACTTGTCATCGGTGTTAATAGTCCAATAGTAGTGGCTGTTTACCGAGTCTATTTTGGGTCCATGTATTGGTTCGCCATACTTTTCAATGAATTGATTTAGAAGAACGTCTTTTGTTGGTCGGTGTCCTTTGTTGAACGAAACAAAACGACTTATCGCAATAAGCTCATCAGTGTCGGCAACACTGCATACGCCATAAATGCGTTCTTTGTATTCAGATGTTTCGTTGTCGCCTCGAATGCCGAAATTTAACGAAGAAGTCTCATACCCCCCTCCGCGTACTGTCCCAGATATTTTAAATGTATTGATTTGAGCGTTTTTAATTAGTGTTAAGCTGGCGTTATCTCTTTGAGAGGGTATTACAACCCCCATGATGTCGAATTTCTTGTGCGCTTGCGGATTTGCAGATGGCTGCGCACTCTTTGATGTGTTAGAGGTTGCTCCTGCATATAGAATGGGTTTGTTGTCATGTGTATCGGCATGAGCACGGTCTTGAATTAAATTGGAAACGTTGTTGTCGGAAGGGATGTTTTGTTGTAACGTATTCGATAGGGTCCCCCCAGAACTCAATAATATCATGGCAAAAGCACCGATCATAATTTTAAGCAAGATACATGGGTGCATATCTCTCTCCTCAGGTAAATGTGTGCTTCCGCTACCCTGGACTGTCAGCCCGCTGGTATCAGCCAAATGTACATGCCAGTCTTATCGGATTTTTTTTGGCGCTCAATTCTTGAAGGTGACCGCCCCGATGATGTAGAGGCGGTTCTTTTGCCTCAGAGCTTCCGAGGCATATTGCTTGAGCTTGAATAGGGCCGCCGCGTTGAAGCGTTGGCGCCAGTCTTCAGTCACCCCCCTATTCCCCGCCAGGTGACCCCACGCCGTCGAAGGACACTCATCACGAAGCTTGCCTTGGGGCTCTCGCCGGAGTCCCTTTACCACGTTTTTTCGGAATTGATCAAGGTTGCTTACTGCACATTCGGTGGGGCTTTGGATGCGAATTTTGGGCTATTTTTTTGAACGCACATAGCGTGTGCAGTCATGATCAGTTGCATTGCGCGAAGAACGTTACGATCCTGACCTGCCCCCTAGCCCTAGGGATTTTGTTTGTCTTTGGGCCATGGAGGCAGGCAATGGGCAGAAGGGGACAAGCGCCTGAGCAGAAAATCGCCAAGCTGCGTGAGGCCGGGGCTTCTTTGTTCAAGGGCGAGGCGGGGGGGGGGGCGAGACGCTCCTATCGCTTGGGGGCTGTGAGCAGGCGTTCTACCGTTGACGAAACGAGTGCTGCGGGCTGAAGGTTGACCAAGCCAAGAAGCTGAAGGCGCTGGAGGGTGAAAACGCCTGGCTGAAGAAGGCCGTGGCAGAGTTAACCTTGGACAAGCTCATCTTGCAGGAGGCGGCAATGGGAAACTTCTGAGCCCTTCCCGGCGCCGGAAATGTGTGGCTCATGTGCGTGCGGTTCTTCATGTGCCGGAGCGGCGAGTGTCCCGCTTGCTGGAGCAACCTCGGGCGACCCAGCGATACCGCCCCAGCATAGCCAGTGATGAAGAACCGCTGAAGGCGGCCATCATCCATTTCGCCAGCGAGTATGGCCGGTACGGGTATCGCCGCATCCAGGCTTTGCTTGAGCGGGGGGGGGCTGGTAAACCACAAACGCATTGAGCGCATCTGGCGTCAGGAAGGGCTGAAGGTTCCGCAAAAGCAGCCGAAGCGCAGTAGGCTCTGGCTCAACGATGGTTCATGCGTCCGGCTACGGCCTTGCTGGCCCAACCATGTCTGGTCGTATGACTTCGTAATGGACCGAACGCACGAAGGCCGGGCGTTTCACATCCTCGTGGTCATCGACGAGTTCACTCGGGAGTGCCTGGCGCTTGAGGTTTTCAGGCAGCTCCGCTCCGACGATGTGTTGCACTGCTTGGCACGGTTGTTCGTTGAAACTGGCTCGGCAAGGTCGGCGTGAAGACGTTGTTCATTGAGCCTGGTTCTCCCTGGGAGAACGGCTACTGCGAGAGCTTCAACGGCAAAATCCGGGATGAGAAGCTAAGCGGGGAGCTGTTCTATACGCTCCGGGAGGCACAGGTGGTTCTGGAAATGTGGCGGCAAGATATAACACGTTCAGGCCGCATAGCTCGCTGGGGCAAAGTCCGCCAGCGCCGGTCGCCACCCTACCCCGTGGGGCAGGGTGCTCCCCCTGGGGGGGGCGCTGGACTCAAGTGGGCAGCACAGACTAACACAATGAGTGGTACAACTCGTGGGGACTGGTCCACCCACAACACCCTGCCGGACAACAACAAAGCATTACCATGTACAACTTGAATCAAGACTCGCGACGCATATGATTTTGCTAGCCACCTTGAAAAATAGGGTTCTTCGACGTTTGATGTGGAATTCATGAAGCCACCACGACCTGAATCGGGGCCGCGATCAGGTAGACCATGGTGATGAAGTTCTCCACATTTCGGTATCCTCGGGCTCTGGCTCTCGCCGCTTG